>CAZBJD010000171.1:0-1003 GCA_964492155.1 uncultured Eubacteriales bacterium | reverse complement strand
AAGCAAAAGAAATTCTTCTTGAAAAAGAAATTGAAATTTTAATAAACTTAAATTCAGGCGAATTCAAAGCATCAAGCTGGGGCTGTGATTTAACTTACGATTATGTAAAAATCAATGGTGACTACCGTACTTGATTTTCAGGAGGATAATATGATAAATAATTTTTCAAATGCACAAAGAGCAGAAGTTTTAACACAGGCTCTTCCCTACATAAAAAGATACAACGGTGAAGTTGTTGTTGTAAAATACGGCGGAAACGCAATGATTGATGAGCATTTAAAAGAACAGGTTATGGAAGACATTGTTCTTTTATGGCTTATCGGTGTTAAAATTGTTCTTGTTCACGGAGGCGGTCCTGAAATCAGCGAAACAATGGAAAAGCTTGGTAAAAAAGCCGAATTTGTTGACGGACTCCGCGTTACAGACAAAGAAACTGTTGATATTGTTCAAATGGTTCTTGCCGGCAAAGTAAACAAAACCTTAGTTAACCTTCTTGAAATGAAGGGCGGCAAAGCAATGGGTATTTCAGGTATGGACGGAAGGCTCATTGAAGCTGAAGTTAAAAACGAAAAACTCGGTTTTGTGGGAAATATTACTAAAATTAACATAGACCCGGTTACAGACCTTCTTGATATGGGTTATATTCCCGTTATTTCAACTCTCGGTTGTGACAAGAATGGTAATACTTATAACATCAACGGCGATACTGCTGCCGCTTGCATTGCGGGAGCATTGAATGCTAAACGGCTCATTATGATGACAGATATTGCAGGTCTTTTAAGAGATAAGGACGACCCGTCTACGCTCATTCCCGAAATCACAGTTAAAGAATGTGAGCAGCTTCGTATCGAAGGCGTAATTTCAGGCGGTATGATTCCTAAAATTGACTGTTGTGTAGAAGCAATCAACGAAGGTGTTAAAAACGTTATTATTATGGACGGGAGAGTTCCCCACTCTATCTTAATGGAAATTTTAACCGATGAAGGTGCAGGAACTATGGTTA
>CAZBJD010000170.1:0-1029 GCA_964492155.1 uncultured Eubacteriales bacterium | reverse complement strand
GTCTGTCAAGACCTGACTCGTTTAAGTTCATTTCAGCTAAGAAAAGCTCTTTTTCATCAGGTTCCAAAGTTGAAATTTCTTCTTCAATTCTTGCAGAAATAGGAAGAATTTGTGCATTTTCTTTTGCTGCAATTTCAGAAAGGGCTTTAACCATCTGATTATTTTCAATTCCGTTGGCAAAATCATCTTCCGAAACATTTGCCGCATAAATTACAGGCTTTTTTGTTAAAAGAGAAACTTCTTTTAAAATGTCTTTTTCTTCATCTGAAAATTCAAGGGTTCTTGCGGCGTTTCCTGCTTCTAAGGCTTCTTTTATTCTTTCCATTAAAGCAATTTCGCCAAGATATCTCTTTTCGCCTGATTTTGACATTTTTTTCGCTTTTTCAAGCCTTTTTTCAACAATTTCAATATCCGCAAAAATAAGCTCGTAGTTAATGGTTTCAACATCGCGGAGAGCGTCAACGCTGCCCTCAACGTGAATAATATTTGTGTCTTCAAAGCACCTTACAACGTGGATGATTGCGTCAACCTCTCTGATATGTGACAAAAACTTATTTCCGAGACCTTCGCCGCGGCTTGCACCTTTTACAAGGCCTGCAATGTCAACAAATTCGATTGCGGCAGGTGTAACCTTTGCGGAATTATACATTTTTGCCAAAACGTTAAGTCTTTCGTCTGGGACGTCAACTATTCCGACGTTTGGCTCGATTGTGCAAAACGGGTAGTTTGCAGACTGAGCGCCTGCCTTTGTAATTGCGTTAAACAATGTGCTTTTGCCGACATTCGGCAAGCCCACTATACCTAATTTCATTATATATCACATCTCCTTATACATAGCACTTTTTGAACGTAAAATCAGGTATTTGATACCAATCATACGCCATTCCCAAAAAGGCAATTAAATACATTTGATACAAATTTAAAATATTGTATCATATTTTCGGCTTAAAATCAACGGCATTTTATAAATTTAATGTGCAATTGTCAATGATGGGTGACACTTTTCTTAAAAAATAAAAAGTTCATCCC
>CAZBJD010000169.1:0-1100 GCA_964492155.1 uncultured Eubacteriales bacterium | reverse complement strand
CTACAAAGAAATCGAATTTGAGGTTATGCGTGACTCTAACGATACCGCAATCACAATCTGCGGTATGGAAAATATTGACCCGGTTGGTGTTCATACGGGAGACTCAATTGTAGTAGCACCTATTATGACTCTCAATGACCACGATCTTAAAATGCTTAACGACAGTGCAATTAAGCTTATCCGCGAGCTTAAAATTGAGGGCGGCTGCAATGTTCAGTTTGCACTTAATCCTTATTCAAGTGAGTACTATCTGATTGAAGTTAATCCAAGAGTTTCACGTTCATCAGCACTGGCTTCAAAAGCAAGCGGATATCCAATCGCAAGAGTTACTGCTAAAATCGCAGTAGGTATGGCACTTGAAGATATTAAAATTGCAAACACAAATGCAAGCTTCGAACCTGTGCTTGACTATGTAATTGCAAAGCTTCCAAGATTTCCTTTTGATAAATTTACATCAGCACCAAATACTCTGGGAACTCAGATGAAGGCAACAGGTGAGGTAATGGGAATTGGTTCAAACCTTGAAGAATGCTTGCTCAAATCAGTTCGTTCGCTTGAAATAGGTGCGTGTCACTTCCATCTTCCGAAGTTTGACAATATGAATGAAGATGAACTTTTAACATATATCAAGGAATTTAAAGATGACAATATATTTGCAATTGCTCAGCTCTTAAGACTTGGTGTTACAATTGAAAAACTTCACGATGTTACAAAAATAACACCATATTTCCTTGAAGCTGTAAAAAATATTGTTGAAAAAGAAAAAGAGATTAAAGCAAATCCTGAAAACATTGATGTTCTTATCTCGGCAAAAAAGATGGGATTTGGCGATAAATTTATTGCAAAATTGTGGGATATGACAGAGCTTGAAGTGTTTAATCTCAGAAAGGAAAATAACATTTTCCCTGTATACAAAATGGTTGACACTTGCCACACAAACGCATATATTCCATATTTCTACTCATCATATCAGGGCGAGAACAAATCAATTCTTTCGGATAAAAAGAAGCTTATTGTTCTTGGTGCAGGTCCTATCAGAATCGGACAGGGCGTAGAGTTTGACTATTCAACCGTTCACGCAGTTACAACAATTAAAAATT
>CAZBJD010000168.1:0-1128 GCA_964492155.1 uncultured Eubacteriales bacterium | reverse complement strand
CTTCAGATTTGCGATGCAATTCACACAGTTTTGGAGGACACTCCGCCTGAGCTTATCGGCGATATAAGCACAAGAGGAATTGTCTTAACCGGCGGCGGCAGCCTTATTTACGGTCTTGACCTTTTGTTGCAGCGTGAAACAGGAATTAAGGTTGAGGTTGCCTCCGATGCCAGCTCCTGCGTTGCCGCAGGCACGGGAGCGTCACTTGATAACATCGAATTTTTTGATAATATGTATCGTTCGAGAGAACGCAAAAACCAAGTTCAACTGTAGCCGTAATGTAAAATTATGCAAAAAAAGGCGGAAATTCCGTCTTTTTTTAATTTTTTTGCATTTTAGTGTTGACATATTGCCCAAAGGGTGGTATACTATCTTCAAATTTAATATTCCCTTTGAGGCTTGCGGAATTTTTAAGACCGCCTGCGGAGGGAACTCTGGAGAATCTCTTAAATGAGTGCCGAAGGTGCAAGGCAGTTTCGCCGAATCTCTCAGGCAAAAGGACAGAGCGGGTAAATTTTTTATTGTGCCCGGCTGTTATTTCCGGAGTTGCTGATTTTAATCGGCAATTTTTTTGTTCTATTTTATTTTTTAGGAGGTTTTGTGTTATGGAACAAACATTACTCAAAATTATGAACACAATCAATACGTATATGGCAGACTATGTGCTTATCATATTGCTTGTGGCAGTAGGTCTTTTCTTCTCTTTCAAGACAAGATTTGTTCAGGTGCGTTGCTTTGGCGAAGGTATGAAAAAGGTTTTCGGCAACATCAAATTAAAAGGCGACAAGCACAAAAGCGGTATGAGCTCATTCCAGGCACTGGCTACAGCTGTTGCAGGTCAGGTTGGTACAGGTAATATCGTTGGTGCTTCGGGTGCTATTCTTACAGGCGGTCCCGGTGCTATTTTCTGGATGTGGATTATTGCATTCTTTGGTATGGCTACAATTTATGCGGAAGCGGTTCTTGCACAAAAGACAAGGAAAGTAAATGCAGACGGCTCAATCGCCGGAGGCCCTGTGTACTACATAAAAGAAGCTTATAAAGGAAAGTTCGGTAAATTCCTTGCAGTATTCTTTGCAGTTGCGATAATCATTGCTCTTGGATTTATCGGTTGTATGGTTCAGTCAA
>CAZBJD010000167.1:0-1181 GCA_964492155.1 uncultured Eubacteriales bacterium | reverse complement strand
TACCTGACTTAATAATGTTGTTTGCGCTTGTTACAGAATCCGTAAACCACGCAAAGGTTGTTCCGAGAAGCATTGAAAAGCAGAGCAAAAGTGAAATAGCGCTTGTAAACAATGCACTCTTTGTTGATTTTTTCGTCATTTTTTTACCTCCTTATAATTTGTTTTTAAGACGAATATATATAAACAGCTTTTGCTGAATATACCAATTTCGGCAATCAAAAGGCACAAAACAGTCAGGCTTTATGCCTTTTGATTGCCGCCTATCCCTCAAAGTGAGGGATAGGACGGACTTTGTTATATATTCAAGGATGGTATATGTGAACTCTATCAGTTGATCACATTACCATTAAGATCATAGTATACTGCGTTATTGAAACCGAAACGAACAGGTTTTGTGTTATCAGAAGTGTTATTGTTACCATAGATGTCCAAATTCAAAGTGCTATCATTTGCACCTTCCGATGTATAGTTGTGTACCCAGAACATTTTTCCGTCATGGAAGTCGGTATTTTTGATAGTTACATTGTTCATATCATGACCGCTGTTGAATACACGAACAGCAACATATGTAGCAGTGAAATCACAGTTGTTCACATTAAGGGTAGCTTCGCCCCAGTTGTTCAAATGAACAACAAAGTTCATGTCAGTTCCATCAACCTTTGCGGTTACACCTTCCAAGTTCAAAACACCGCCTGCTGTAACATCAAATATGGTAGCCATAGCGTTCCAACCCTGGTTATTTTGAGCAACAATTTCCAAAGAACCATTCTTAACCGTCATAGTTCCCTTAACCAAGAAGAGTTCCTGATTGCCAGTCTTATTGGCAGTAGCAGCAAGCTTATGACCGTTCAAGTCAAGTGTAACGTTTGCACCTGAAGCAACGGTGATGGCAGTATTTGCATCTACACCACTGATGTCGTTAGCAAGAGCAATTACATCGCCATCCTCTGCGGTAGCGATTGCATCTGCAAGATCTGCTGCACTGTAAACAGTTACATCAGGCAATGGGGCTGTAATGTCATAGTCGGAGCCAAAACTATCATCTTCCGAGTTAAGCTGAGTAGCAAATACATTGATGCCAAGGTCAATCTCAGGAATATCTGTACCATTGTGGTTTGCTTCGTTACCAACAGTTTCAGGCATATAAACTACCAATGCAAAATAATCATCAGTATCATTTG
>CAZBJD010000166.1:0-1237 GCA_964492155.1 uncultured Eubacteriales bacterium | reverse complement strand
ACCCCTCAAGATTGAGGGGCAGGGGTGTTGATGTGCGTGTCAACGCACTTTTTTATTTTAATCTAAAAGCTCTTTTCTTAAATTTTCATAGGTTTTATCCATTTTGCTGAAATCCATTGCCGATATGTATATCTTTTCAATTTGCGAATGATATGCTTTTGCTTGCTTTAAATAATCGCAGGAAATGTTAATCAGTTCTTTTATTTGAGGGAGAATTTCACTCTTTTTATCGGCTTTAATTATTTCATCAGGGCTTTCATATCGGTGAAATTCGTTTAAAGTTGTGAATGAAAGATTTAAGTCTTTTATCACAAGATGTTCTGCTTTTATGTCAGGAAACATAGGGCAGAAGTAAAGTTCTGTGTCATATCCTGCGGCGTTGGCATTCTTATTTATCTGTTTTAATACAGCACAACTTTCAAGACTGTCTTCAATCCCGATTACTCTGCCTGTTAAAATATCATCCAATAGATTTACATTTCCTTTGGGCGTTATGCCCGATGCAAAAAGACGTCTTGTTTTGCCGGCTTTTCCGATTTGCCGAAATATGAAATTTTTCAGAATACTTTCAGATGAAACGTTGTTTTCCCATAAAGGATAAAGAGCCTGTGCAGACTTTAAGTGCCGATAACACATATCGAAGCAAGCTTTTTTGTTGGTGCTGAGCATTATTATATCGTCTTTGTAAGGAAGAAGTGTTTCATCATTCCAGAAGTCTGCAATGTTATATATTTTCCCCGAAATCCCCGGCATTGACGGGTCTTGAATATGAGGTGCAGTTGCATCTACAATCGCGGTTTTGACATCTAAAAACCTTACTCCGTCTAAAGAGTCGGGGTCAGATGAACAGAAAAACTGTTCAATTTCATATCCTTTGTTTTGTGCATCTTCTGAAAGCTTTTTCATTAAAGTGGATTTGCCTGTTCCGCTTCCGCCCTTTATAAAAATAACTTTTTTATCTTCTTTTTCATTGTAGATTGAATTGAAATTACTGTAAAAACCATTAGGAGTGTTCGCTGCAGGGAAAAATTTACGCATTTTTTGCCTCCCTTTGCTGCATATACTTGTTTTTGGTAGCAATCCCGCCTCTTAAATGCCTTTCAGCCTTGTTCTCCGCCAAAATCGGTTGCACCTCGTTGTAAAGACTGCGATTAATCATATAAAGCCTTTCCGTAACATCTTTATGTACAGTAGATTTTGAAACTCCGAAGTGTTTTGCGGCACTGCGTACAGTTGC
>CAZBJD010000165.1:0-1298 GCA_964492155.1 uncultured Eubacteriales bacterium | reverse complement strand
TATGTATTTTCAAGCTTTCCTGTTCTTACAAGCTCATCCATTATAGCTCTTGTTTCATCATCAAATGCAACAACATGGTCCGAATCCCAACGCACAGGACGTGAAACATGCAGAAGTACATGGTCGGAAAAAGCATAAATCGATGCAAGCTTTGCCGAAACAACCTCAGTTGGGTGATAGTGACCTGTATCAAGTGTCATAATAATATGGTCTTTCTTTTTATCCATTACATAGCTCATACAAAATTCGTGTGAACCAACCGTAAAGCTTTCAAGACCGATACCGAATACCTTTGATTCAATTCCGTCCATAACGCCTTCAACGTCTTTTGTAGCTTCAAAGATTTTATCATAGCTGTCTTTTAAACGAAGTCTTGGCGAAAGTGCATCAATCGGGAATTCCTTGTCGCCGTCGGGAGTCCAATGGTTGATAACGCAAACCTTTCCTGTTTCTTTTGCGAAGTATTCGCCTACTTTTCGGCATCTGATACCATGCTCAACCCAGAATGCTCTTACATCGTCATCAAGAGCAGAAAGTGTGCCATTGTTGCTTTTCGGATGTGAAAAATATGTAGGATTGAAATCAAGTCCGATTTTCTTTTCCTTTGCCCATTTAACCCACTTTTCATAGTGCTTGGGTTCAATTTCGTTTCTGTCAACAAAGCCGTCAGCTTCCAGATAGCTTGCGTGAATGTTAACCTTAAGCTCGCCCGGAATAAATTCCATAGCCTTTTCAATATCGGCACGGAGTTCCTCGCCGTTTCTTGCAGCACCCGGATAATTGCCCGTAACCTGAATACCGCCTGTCAGTCCGCCCTCTTTTTTCTCAAGTCCGTTAACATCGTCGCCCTGCCAGCAATGCATTGAAATGGGAGTGTTGTTTGCAATTTCAATTGCCTTGTCCACATCAATCCCGTACTGTGCGTAAAATTCTTTTGCTGTTTCATAGCCTTTTTTTGTATCGTACATAATTTTTGCCTCCTTATCTTTTTCTTAAGCTTATTTTACCATATTGAAAAAATTACCGCAATAGACTTTTTTGTGATTTTAAAAAGCCATAGTCTTAAAAAAGGTGATACAATCAGCATTTCCTGTAGATTTTGTTTGCTTTTTGCAGGCTTGCCTTTTATGAAAAGGCATTGGGATGGTGTTGCAGGGTGCAGCGTTTACGATGCACCGCCCACGGAATGTCGCAAACCGCCATTTGCTGCATTTCCTTCTCCTCAAGCAAACGATGATTTAATCGGTTTTTACAACCCCTCCGTTTCGCTAACGCTCAACACCTCCCCGATGCTCCGG
>CAZBJD010000164.1:0-1426 GCA_964492155.1 uncultured Eubacteriales bacterium | reverse complement strand
GTTCTTTGTAATCAGCGGTGCAGAGCTTGAGCTTGGAGTGTTCACGGACTGGGCAATTGTTGTAATCGGAATTGTATATATTCTTTTCCGATGCCTCGGAAAATATACGGGTACACTTACAAGTGCAAAGGCAACAGAATGCTCGCCTGAAATCTGCAAATACTTAGGTATTACGCTTTTCCCGCAGGCAGGAGTTGCACTTGGTATGTGTGCGACTGCAATGCAGCTTGGCGAACAGGGTAACTTAATCAGAAATATCACACTTTTTGCAGTTTTGATTTACGAGCTTGTCGGTCCTATCCTTACAAGACAGGCACTTACTGCAGCAGGTGATATTAAGCCTATGTCTGAGGAAGTTAAGAATCGTCGTGAAATTAAATTGGCAGAAGCTAAAAACAGATAAATGATAATACTAAAACACCGCAAAGCTTTGCTTTGCGGTGTTTTAGGTTATTAGGTTATATTATACGGGCTCTTTAAAGCCTTTGCCGTATATATCACTGGTATTGTTTATAACAATAAACGCTTTGGGGTCAAGATTTTTTACAAAAGCACGAAGCTTTATTGCCTGCTTTCTGTTGAGAGCAACCAGCAAGAGAGCTTTCTGCTCATGATTGTATGCCCCTGAATATGATGTGCTTACAGTAGCACTTTTATGTATATTATCTGTTATATAAGAAGTTACTTCATCAAGATATTTCGGGTCAATAATAACTGTGCAATATTTTGAAGTATTCATACTTTTTAACAGGTTGTCAACAAAAATTACTTTTGCCACAAATCCCAAAAGCGAATACAAGAATGTTTCAGCACCGAAAACAGGGAGAGTAGCAACAACAATTATAAAATCTGCAATAAAAAGCCCCATAGATATGTTAACATCGGAAAACTTCTTAATAATCATTGCAACAATATCCGTTCCGCCTGTTGATGCATCTGAATTAAACAGCATTGCACTTCCTAACGCAGGAAGAAGTATTGCAAATATAAGTTCAAGCGTAGGTTCTGATGTAAGCGGCTGTGTAAGAGGCCATACAATTTCAAGAAGGTATATTACAAAAGAAAGCAAACTGCTGCAATAGACCGTTTTAATTCCGAATTCTTTCCCGATTACTATAAATCCCAACAGTAAAAGCGAAAGGTTTATTATAAGAACCAATTGTCCCGTTGAAATATTGGGAAGCAATGCACTTAAAATAACTGATATGCCGCTGACACCGCCGGTTGAAAAATTATTGGGAAATTTAAAAAAGTAAATTCCCGCAGCAGTTACGACCGTGCCCATGGTTATCAGAAAAAAGTCTTTTAATTTTTGTTTCATTTCATATCATTCCTTTTAACAACCGACGTCTATTATAAGACAAAATATGTCAAAAGTAAAACACTATTATTGTTAACCTTGACACAACTAAATGGTTGTGGTAAA
>CAZBJD010000163.1:0-1719 GCA_964492155.1 uncultured Eubacteriales bacterium | reverse complement strand
TATTACAGACGGTCAGATATTTTTGGAAACCGAGCTTTTCCACTCAGGTATTATGCCGGCAATCAATCCGGGTATCTCTGTAAGCCGTGTCGGAGGCTCTGCACAGCTTAAAGCTATGAAAAAAGTATCGGGTGAGCTTAAGCTTTTGTATTCACAGTATCGTGAGCTTCAGTCTTTTGCTCAGTTCGGAAGCGATTTGGATGCCGATACAAAGCAAAGACTTGCACTTGGCGAGCGTATTGTAGAAGTTTTAAAGCAGGGCAGAAATGCACCGGTGCGTGTTGGCTGTCAGGTTGCAATTGTTTACGCAGTTATCAAAGGTTATCTTGATAATGTGGAGGTTGCCGACGTTAAGAAATACGAAGCAAATCTTTTTGCAGTTATGGAAAATAAATATAAAGAATGGCTTGAAAGAATAGAAAAAGGCAGCTTTGATGAAGCTGACGAACAGGAGCTTATTAAAATTCTCGGGGAAGTGCAGGTGTGATAAATGGGAAGCACTAAAGAACTTCGCGTAAGAATTAAAAGTGTTACTTCCACATTGCAGCTTACAAAAGCTATGGGACTTGTTGCGTCATCAAAAATCAGGCGTGCAAATGAGGCTATGGGCAAGGCGAGAGAGTTTACAAAAGCATTGAAAAAATCGGTGGCTTCGCTGACATCTTCGCCTGAATGTCTTAAAAGTCCTTATATGAGAACAAGTGAAAATCCCCGTACGCGTATAATTGTTATAGCAGGCGACCGCGGGCTTGCGGGCGGATATAATGCAAACGTTATAAGACTTGCGTCAGCCTTTGAAGGAGCTGAATTTATACCAATCGGGAAGCGTGCCTGTGAAAAATTCGGCAAAAGCATAAATTCTTCCGAAAAGTATTGCTTTGAAGATGCCTATGAGTTGGCAGATACCCTTTGCAACGATTTTGCCGAAGGCAAGTTCGACAGGCTTGGAATAATTTATACAAAGTATATTTCAGTTATGTCGGGTGAGGCACAGATTGAATGGATTTTGCCATTTGAAAAGGGTGAAAGCGAGGATGCGTCGGTTATATTTGAGCCCGACCATTTAACGGTTTTAAACAGCGTTGTACGTGAATATGTGGCAGGAATGCTTATAGCTTATATAAGAGAAAGCTTTGCAAGTGAGGTTGCGGCACGCAGAATGGCTATGGACAGTGCAGGAAAGAACGCAAAGCAAATGATAGAAGACCTTCAGCTTGAGTATAACCGTGCGAGACAGGGTGCGATTACTCAGGAAATTACTGAAATTGTTGCCGGAAGCGGTAACTGATTAAGAGGTGAATTTGTTGGAAAATAAAACAATCGGAAAAGTAATTCAGGTAATGGGACCTGTTGTCGACATCCGCTTTAACGAGGGTGAATTGCCTGAAATTTATAACGCGCTTACCATACAGATGGAAAGCAGAGTTTTAACTGTTGAAGTAGCGCAGCATATTGGCGACAACACTGCAAGATGTATCGCCATGGCGTCAACAGACGGACTTAAAAGAGGTACAGATGCCGTAGATACAGGTGCACCCATCAGTGTTCCTGTGGGTAAAGAAACCCTGGGAAGAATATTCAACGTGCTTGGCGATGCGGTTGATAATCAGCCTAATGTAAAAACCGAAGAACGCTGGAATATTCATCGCTCTGCCCCAAAATATGAGGAATTGGCAACAAGTGATGAAATGTTTGAAACCGGTATTAAGGTTATAGACC
>CAZBJD010000162.1:0-1789 GCA_964492155.1 uncultured Eubacteriales bacterium | reverse complement strand
TTCCTTTACACAAAACGAGCCTTAAAAACCGCATCATAAAGCCTTCCCTGTGCAATGGAAGGTGTCACACGAAAGTGTGACGGAAGGGTTGTTTTTTAAAATCAGTATTTACTCAAGAGGAAGGCTGTCTTTATTCGACATCATTCGGCACTCATAGAATTGAAGCACATTTAGCTGCCGCAAAATCATTTTACCGGGAGTAAAAATGCTTGCTTGCAAGGGCATTTTGCGACGCCGTCAATTGGCACACGCGGTCAGAATGACCGCAGAAAGCTGCTAAACTTTTAAGAATTTTATGTAATAAAATTCTTATGTGTCAATTATAGAATCAGTGTATATTTTAAATGCCAGTTTTTCAGCAGTAGTTCGTGTCAATTCTGATGAGCAGTGAATAATAAAAACTATCACGAAATACCATGGAATTACGCATAGCGTTTAACCCTTTATCAATTCATATTTCTTAATATCCTTAGAAATTTTTTACAATAGCAACTGTATTTTCCCTGAGGATAAATTCATTAGGGTTCAATTCGGTTTTTGTTATGAAATTATCCTTATCAAGAAGATAAACAATAAATTCATCCGTAAGGTTTAATTCTACTTTTGTATCCTTTTGCAAGTTGGAGATAATTACTGATTTTCTTTCTCCGTTTTTTGCCGCTACAGCATACAGTCCCTCATCCGGGCAAGTGCATTCCACCTCATTTTCAAGTGCATATAGTTCACCGAAAGCCTTAAATGCATAATATACACAGGATGGTTCAAATGTAACTACATCATAAAATCCTGCATATGCACTTACACTAACATATCTTGCATCATAATACATAAGCATATCTGTCTTTTTATGTTGTGCAGCAAGCATCATCGCCATAACATTGGCAGATGCAAAAGATGTGGCGTTGTTAAGTTTTCTGTCATGGGATAAATTCCATTCGTTCAGGTGTGTTTCAACATGTCCGAAACCGTATTCATTAAGCACATTATCGACAAAATCTGCCTCAACAGAAACTACATCAACTGTTCCGTATGTATGCCAGGAAAAAAAGTCTATGGGCGAATTGTTTTTTCTTAAATAGTCCAGAAAGCCGTAGAAGAAGTTTATGCGGTATTCCTCTCTGGGACTGTTATATCTTTTTTCTTCTCTTCTTTCAATATTAAGTCCGTATTTTTCGGGATTTCCGAATATTCCGTAAAATCCGCAGGCAGCATAGCCACCGACTTTTATTTTATCGCCAAAACATTTTTTAAGATGCTTTGCCGCTACATCATAAAGTTCGTAATATTCTTCCGCCGTTCCTGTCCACATCTGGTTCATAGTCGGAATTTCACGATTTTCGGGCTCGTTCCATATTTCCCAGTATTTTATATTAAAATGAAATCCGTTTGCCCAGCCCTCGTTATAATGCTTTACAATGTGTTCGCATATTATTGCCCATTTTTTATAATCTTTAGGTGGATGTATGCGGTATGCCTTAATTTGGCATTGATTTTCAATTGTAACTCCAAGTCTGAAATAGGGCTCAACACCATATTCAACAAGCCCCTTAATGAGTTCATCAGTAAATGCAAAATCATAAGAATCAGGATTGGTTTCATCTGCATCAAAATCTCTGAAAATGTTCGGTATGTCAACATAACAATTTCCGCCGAATGCACCACCGACATCGTGGAGTCTGGAGTAAGGAATGTGAGCATCCTTTAAAATTTCTATTGGGGAAAAATCAATTGATGCAAAACCACCTTTAACCGGTGGCTGTCCTACCGCATGCATAGGCTTAATTTTACC
>CAZBJD010000161.1:0-1935 GCA_964492155.1 uncultured Eubacteriales bacterium | reverse complement strand
ATCAGATGATGAAGCAGGCTCAGAAAATGCAGCAGGATATGATGAAAATGCAGGAAGAACTTGATACATTAACATGTGAAGCATCTTCGGGCGGCGGAATGGTTACAGTTACTGCAAATGCAAAAAAAGAGATTATCGGAATTAAAATTAACCCCGAGGCGGTTGACCCCGATGATGTTGAAATGCTTGAGGACCTTGTTTTAAGTGCGGTAAAAGAAGCACTTTCAAAGGCTGAAAAAATCTCAGCGGAGCAGATGAGCAAAATTACAGGCGGATTAAATATCCCCGGTCTTATGTAAAATTAAAGGTATATCGCGTTGATGCGGTATACCTTTTTGACACAAAATTATTATAAGGAGATAGAAATGTACGCAAATTATCATACACATACCAAGCTTTGTAATCATGCAAGCGGAGAAATGAGAGAGTATGTTGAAACCGCAATTAAAAATAAAGTAAAAGTCCTTGGATTTTCAGACCATGGACCATATATTTTTAACAGCGATTATTATTCAAAACACAGAATGTTGCCTGAAGAAACCGAAGGGTATGTAAATAACATTTTAAAGCTTCGTGAGGAATACAAAAAAGATATTGATATTTTAATCGGATATGAAATGGAATACTATCCTTCGCATTTTGAGGATACCATGAAATTTATAAGGCAGTTTCCCTGTGAATATCTTATTTTGGGACAGCATTTTACAGATGATGAATATAACGGACTTGCATCGTCTTGCAAAATTGATGACAAATCTCATTACGCCAAATATGTAAAGCAAGTGACAGATGCAATAAAAACAGGTGTGTTCTCATATGTTGCACACCCCGATATAGCACGCTTTACCGATGATTATGAATATTGTAAAAGCGAGGCAATAAAGCTTTGCAAATGTGCAAAGGAACATAATCTCCCGTTGGAAATAAATCTCTTGGGAATAAGAGATAACAGGCATTATCCAAACGACAAATTCTGGGAAATTGCCGCAGAAATCGGAAATGACGTAGTGATTGGCTGCGATGCTCATTCTCCCGAATGGACAGGCGATAAGAAAAATGTTGAAGACGGGCTGAATTACGCCAAAAAATTCGGTTTCACACCGCTTGAAACAATAAATTTAATAAAACCATAAGGTGCGAAAATACCGTCTGCAAATATGCAATACTTGTTTGTGTGATTTATAATTAAATGTTATTGTTACATTGAATACAACAAACTACGGTGCAATTACATTTACTTTGAATGTTTGTATGGTTGATTTTGAGATAGGCTCTTATGACAGCACAACAAACAGTGCTGATATAACATTCAAAGAAGCAGGCACATATACAGTTATCTTCGCAGACTATGGCGAAAATAATGCACTTGAAAATGTTGAAACAAGGGAAATTACCATCACAGAAACAGGTACTGTGCCCGTAAACATAACAAAAGGATTTACACTCGGTACAGGCGATAAAGTAATGCTTTGAAAAAATATGACAACTCTTGTACCTCTCTGTTAAAATTATGTTTTGAAATAATAAAACAGCTTGCGGGAAAAACGGATTTTTTGTATGTTTTTTGTAAAAAATCGTATGGATATATTGATTTTTAGTGCAAAATATGGTATTATGTTCTTTATCAGAGAACATTATATAAAGGAGTTTTGATTTATGAAAAAGATTTACGAAGGTAAAACAAAAGATGTGTTTGAACTTGAAAACGGCAACGTTATGCTTAAATTCAAAGACGATTGCACAGGTAAAGACGGCGTTTTTGATCCAGGTGAAAACAGCGTTGGATTAAAAATAGAAGGTATCGGCAAAGCAAACCTGAGAACATCTGTTTACTATTTTGATATGCTCAAAGAAGCAGGAATCAAAACTCATTATGTAAGCGCAAATGTTGATGAAGCTACTATGGAAGTTCTTCCCGGTAAAGTTTTCGGTCAC
>CAZBJD010000160.1:0-1966 GCA_964492155.1 uncultured Eubacteriales bacterium | reverse complement strand
AGCTTACCAATAATAACGTTTTCTTTAAGACCGAATAGCGGGTCAATCTTGCCCTTGATAGCGGCTTCGGTAAGAACACGTGTAGTCTCCTGGAAGGATGCGGCAGAAAGGAAGGATTCGGTTGCCAAGGATGCCTTTGTAATACCCAAAAGCTCTGTAACAAACACAGCCTTGCGTTTGCCTTCTTCTTCCATTTTGATATTTTCTCTTTCAACTTCTAAGTGGTCAACCATTGAGCCGATAAGGAAGTTGGTATCACCTGAATCTTCAATTCTTACTTTCTTCATCATCTGGCGAACAATAACTTCGATATGCTTATCGCTGATGTCAACACCTGTCATACGGTAAACCTTCTGAACTTCACGTACGATATAAGCGTGAACTGCATCAGGACCTAAGATATCAAGAAGGTCATGCGGGTCAAGCGAACCGTCTGTAAGAGGAGCACCTTTTTCAATAACATCGCCTTCTGATACTTTAATTCTTGCGTTGAACGGAATCTGATAAACTTTATCTTCTTCCTCATTCTGAACAATAATTTCACGAAGCTTTTTGGTTTCATCCAGATGGATTTTACCTGAAATTTCAGAAATAATTGCAACACCCTTCGGTTTTCTTGCTTCAAACAACTCGGTAACACGGGGAAGACCCTGTGTAATATCGTCGCCTGATGCCGCACCGCCGGTATGGAATGTTCTCATAGTAAGCTGTGTACCCGGTTCACCGATTGACTGAGCAGCAATAATACCAACTGCTTCACCGATATCAACCGCCTTACCCGACGCAAGGTTTGCACCATAGCACTTAGAGCACACGCCGACCTTTGATTTACAGGTAAGTACCGAACGTACTTTAACCTCTGTGATGCCTGCATTTACAATTGCTGTTGCAGTTCCATCAAAAATAAGTTCATTTTTACCGACAATAACTTCCCCTGTTTCGGGATTGATAACATCTTCAAATGCAGTTCTGCCAACAAGTCTGTCATGGAGTTTTTCCAATACTGCGTTACCGTCTTTGATTTCAGAAACAACTGTGTATTCTGCAGAACCGCAATCGTCCTCACGAACGATAACGTCCTGAGCAACGTCAACAAGACGTCTTGTAAGGTAACCTGAGTCGGCAGTACGGAGTGCTGTATCAGCAAGACCTTTTCTGGTACCGTGTGATGATGCGAAGAATTCAAGCACGGTAAGACCTTCACGGAAGTTAGCCTTAATCGGAACTTCCATAGCACCACCGTCTGTTTTACCCATGACACCGCGCATACCCGAAAGCTGTCTGATCTGGTTGATACTACCTCTCGCACCTGAGTCAGCCATCATATAAATCGGATTATACTTATCAAGATTTTTAAGAATAGCTTTTCCGATTTCATCATTGGTCTTCATCCATGCGTCAACTATTAAGTTATGGCGTTCTTCATCATCGATAACACCACGTCTGAACTTCTTGGTAATCTTATCAATTTCTTCCTCGGTTTTTTCGATAAATTCTTCTTTTTCGCCGAGAACCAAAATATCGGAAACTGAAATTGTGATGGCACCCTGGGTTGAATATTTATAACCTGTAGCTTTGATTTTATCAAGTGTTTCAGCAGCTTCTGCTGTACCGTGAACCTTGATACACTTGTCTGCAATTGTGCTCAAAACCTTCTTATCTGCAGCCTTTGTATCGGTAGGCTTGCTCTTAACCGAGTTAAGAAGCGCAGTAATTTCAAGTTCAAACATCTGTTCAGGGTCGTTGCGGTCAACATATCCCAAATCCTGCGGAATATTTTCATTGAAGATAATTCTTCCCACAGTCATATCAATAAGCTTTGAGTATTCTTTTCCGTCAAGCTCGCCTCTGCAAAGCACTTTGATAGGTGCGTGAAGTCCCACAGCACCGTTTTCATAAGCAAGAAGTGCTTCGTCTTTTGTCATAAATGTATGACCTTCACCGGGCTCGCCTGCAAAATTGACAC
>CAZBJD010000159.1:0-2007 GCA_964492155.1 uncultured Eubacteriales bacterium | reverse complement strand
GTTGGTTCATTCACAAATACATGAGTCACAGCTCCGATGAGTTTGACATTCTGAACGATAGGGCTGCCGCTCACGACTGTTGTCAATAGGGGACAACATGTTTTCTTTAGTATCTTATATGTGAAATGTCGCTGCAAAATTTTTGACCTTCATATTGGAAAGTCGAAAATTACATATAACTATTTCAAAAGCGAACGAAAGTTTTTGATTCTGTGGAATGTCTGATAATTTGCGTCGTGGAAGTTTCTTGCATCATTCATTGCAGTTCTGCAAAGATAAATAATGTCTTTCCCCTCAATTTCAAAATCAACATACTGAAGTCCGATTTTTTTGGGGTTCCGGTCTCTGAAATCATATAAATGTTTAACAATCTTCCAGTTTTCAAGGTCGTCTGATGCCATAAGCGTGAGCACATTTCTGTTGCTTACATCAGGCTCAAACATATAATTACAAATAGTATAATATTTTTTTGACACTTCATCAAATTTAATCATAAATTTAACTCGGTGAGCAGGGAATTTTGTGCAATGAGAGTAGGTAAGGGGGGCATCCGGGTCAGATAAGTTGACCTCATAGCAAATAGCAAGAGAATCGTTGTTGCCAAATCTCATTACGTTCAAAAGCCTGCCGTCAGGTGAAACTACCAAAGTTCCCTCAATAGTCATATTGCATTTTGGCAGATGTGAAATTTCGGGCGCGTCTTCAGGGTCAAAAACTTTTGGCTCTGAAAAATGCCAGTTTTCGGGATTTAAAAGGTCGTCGTTCTCATCACATGACATAACCATTGCCGCATGACAGTAATCTTTGTTTGCCCAGTTGCCCCATTCAAGCGTATTATAAATTCTGCCATTAAAATGTACAACGTTTTGCGGATTTTTATGAAATCCGGCATTTCCGTTCTTACCATTTGAACCGCGCATAAGGCAAACGGGAGCAGTAAAGGTTTTTCCGCCGTCTGTTGATTTGCCTATAAGTAAATCGCCGTACTCGGTAGAGCAGGAAAGCATATAAAGCTCATCTTTGTGGATAAACATTTTACCCCAGAAGCAAGGCATAAGCTCACTTACATAATGCCAGGTCTTTCCGTCATCATCTGAGCGAAAAATGAGTGTGAGATTCTGGGGTGCATCACCCTCAAAAAGATCCATAGATGCAAGAAGAAATCCATCAGGGTGTCGAACTAAAGATGGAGAACAAAGTGCACTTCCCGAAAAAGAATATGCCTTGTCCTCGGGGTGCAGATAGTTAACAACGTTGCCGATTGATTCTCCGCAACGTGCAATTCTTGTTCTGCTTGCACAATAACCTGACTTAACAAAAAATTCGTAACTGGTGTTACACTCAAGTCCTTTGATATCAAATTCGTTCTTGGTGGTTGTACCGGCAACAGAGAAGAAAGTGGCCTTGTCATAATTTTTGTAATAAATGGTATATTCTCTTTGATCTTCATCGAGCCATTCTAAGTGAATAGAGTTTTCATAAGGAACAACTCTGCAGATGTAAATGTCACCAACTTCAGTTAAAAGTGGTCTGTATGGAGCATAACTCCAATGATTATAGCCTTTCATATTTTCCTCCGCTAATTTATGTTTTTTAATATATCCATTGTGTTGCCTTTTGCAAAATATTCAGAAAGTTTGATATATTCTTTGTAAAGCTTTTCGTATAACGCTGTGTTCCTAAGGTTTGGCTTAAATGAGATATTTTTAACTTTTTTCATCTTTTCTGATGCCTCGGGAAGTGAAGAATATCCGCTTTTGTTTACTGCTGCAAAAACTCGATTGCCTTTAAACCAGTCAAGAGCAATAATGCCGTTTGAACCTGATGAGAGCTTTGATGCTTTTTTACGCAAAAACTTATGAATATTAATATTTTTGCTTTCACCGTCTTATAAAGTTTCAAGGAATTTTATAATTCTGTTTGCTAAAAGTCCGTGACCTGCATCGTTTGGATGAAGTTCGTCGGGTATATATTTTTCTCTTATTACAGGGATAGCAGGCTGAATTC
>CAZBJD010000158.1:0-2010 GCA_964492155.1 uncultured Eubacteriales bacterium | reverse complement strand
GCTTATTCATAAATCTTTTTGTAGGCTTCTGGTTTTGTTAACGCATCCTTTTGGAATTTATAAGAAGTTGGGACAGCAACTTCAATATTACTATTTTTTAAGCAAGCTGCTACGTTATCCTGTTCGTCAAAGAAATTAAAAGGTGACTTGCCATTATCTCCCAACACCGCAGCAATTCTCCCAAAGTCGTTGTAGAAGTATTCTTTCAGCAAGGGAATAACATTACATTCAAAAACCTCTGCCAAATCTGCAATGGTAGAAGCATTGTTCAATCCCATAAAGAAAGAATGTCCGATAGTATGCTCGCGGTCATACAAAACTTCAATTCTTTTGTTAATCATATCAAGAAGCTCTTTGATTTTAACGCCTTCTACTTCAATTCCGTTCAGCAACTCAACATCAGGTTGCATTTCCACAAATTTAAACCTGCGTCTTAACGCTGTATCAATCAAGGCAATGGAACGGTCAGCAGTATTCATTGTCCCTAGCAGATAAACATTGTTGGGCACGCCAAACTCTTCACCAGAATAGGGCAGGCGAGCACGCATTTCTTCGTCAGCACCAATACGCTTGCTGTCTTCAATCAAAGTAATCAGTTCACCAAAAATTTTGGAGATATTACCACGATTGATTTCGTCGATGATGAAAATGTAATTTTGTTCAGGATTTTCTTTTGCGCTATTGCAAAAAGCTTTGAATATGCCGTCTTGCTTTTTATAAACTACGTTTTCATTTTTTACATCAGGTTTAATCCCTTCAATAAATTCCTCATAACCAAAAGATTGATGGAAAGTACAGAACTCGATTAGTCCTTTAGCTTTGTAGTCATTGTATTTCTTGACTATTTCTTTCCTATCAGCTTTAGCAATTTCCTCAACAGTTTTACCCTCTATAATTGCCACCGCATAATTTACTGTATTATATGTTTTGCCGGTACCAGGAGGTCCATATAAGATTAAGTTTTTAAGGTGTTTGAGCATAACACTTCCTCCACTAACAGGAATATCTACATTAACTCCACCAAATTGCAATCCTTCTTGTTGTAAAGCTTCTACTAACTCATCACGAAGTTTGAAAAGAAAAAAGCCAGCTACATCACCATCTATACTCTTTTTTACACGTCTTCCAAAGCAAGGTACAGCCCACCCATTACCACTATCGTCATTATATAATTTGCATTCCCCTCTTTTAGATAATCTTTTCCCTAATGAAGAAATATCGGGGAAGTGTTTATGTTCTTTAGCATCACCACAAAATTTTACTGCGATTTGGGAATAAGTTGCCGTCCCCCCCATAAGCATCAATCTTTCAAAGAAGGTTCTCAATGCTTCAGTAAAAATCTCCTTATCATTCCAAAACTTTCGCCATCGTTCAACCGTAATATCGGGATTATATTCTTCTATCGAAGGTTCCCATTTAGAATTTGCATACATAGTTTCCATACCATTATTCCACTCACCAACCACAATAAGCTCACCAGTTTTTTTAACCTCACGATAAACCTTCCCAGTATAGTTGTATCCTTCCCCTAAATATCTAAATTTATCTTTTTCAACATACTCGAACAAACAAAGTCTATCTTTTACGGGAACACCTACGCTCCATCTATTATAACAATAAGCAGTCGGCAAAATACTTCCGTCTGTAACATTGTGTTTTTGTAGAACTATCTCCTTTATCTCTGCATTAGTAAGTATTTTCCCCTTTGCTACATCCTTAAAGGCTTCAACGAATTGTTCAGCAATGGTCATATCTTTTCCCACCAATCTTTCATATATGTTTCCTCTTTATTTCTTCACGCAAAACAAATCTCCTGCATTTTGATCTAACGAACCCTCACAACTACTTTGAGTGAAACGATTGTGACGAGCAGCAACAACTTAATCGCGAGTCACTGTTGAACGGAAGTAGTTGTGGGGGCAAGCACAACTATTTCTTAATTTTTTTCTAAAACCATGTCCCCCTCTGCCAAATGTTTCACGTGAAACAATCGTTACTGCATTCCCCTTT
>CAZBJD010000157.1:0-2033 GCA_964492155.1 uncultured Eubacteriales bacterium | reverse complement strand
CGCTTCATGAATTCGTTCCTACAGAAGAAGCTGATATCGAAGCTCTTGCAAAAGCACAGGGTAAATCAGTTGAAGATATCAAAGCTATTATTTCTTCACTCCACGAATTCAACCCGATGATGGGTCATCGTGGCTGCCGTCTTGCAGTAACATATCCTGAAATTGCTAAGATGCAGACAAAAGCAGTTATCAGAGCTGCTATCAATGTTAAGAAAGCTCACGCTGACTGGAATTTAGTTCCTGAAATTATGATTCCTTTAGTTGGCGATATCAAAGAACTTAAGTATGTTAAAGAAGTTGTTGTTGCAACTGCTGACGCTGAAATCGCAGCTGCAGGTGTTGAACTCAAGTATGAAGTTGGTACAATGATTGAAATCCCGAGAGCATGCCTCACTGCTGACGACATTGCTAAAGAAGCTGAATTCTTCTGCTTCGGTACAAACGACCTTACTCAGATGACATATGGTTTCTCAAGAGACGATGCAGGTAAGTTCTTAGATGCTTACTATGATGCAAAAATCTTCGAAAACGATCCGTTTGCTAAGCTCGACCAGACAGGTGTTGGTAAGCTTATGGAAATGGCTGTTTCACTCGGTAAGAAAGTTCGTCCTGAAATGCACTGCGGTATCTGCGGCGAACACGGCGGCGACCCTGTATCAGTTGAGTTCTGCCACAAAATTGGCTTAACTTATGTATCATGCTCACCGTTCAGAGTTCCGATTGCACGTCTTGCTGCTGCTCAGGCTGCTATCAACGACAATAAATAATTTATACAAGATTATAAACTAAAAATTTGACCTTGCGGGGATTTTATCCTGCAAGGTCTTTTTTGTAAAATTCGGAATTTGACAAAGTATTGCCAAAGTGGTAAAATAAATATGATTTATGTGAGAAAAGAAGGGTGAATTTTGAGTATTGAATTAGCAATGAACGACAACAGAAAAAAATTGGTTGAATGTATGGTGTGCGACCTTCCTTCAATCAGAAAGCAACTTAAGTTGTCGCAAACACAGCTTGGTGAAAGACTCGGGAAAAAAAGACAGACAATTTCTTCAATTGAGCGTCATTTAATGCCGCTTAAATGGGATACATTTTTGGCAATTATGATGCTTGTTGAACAAAACCACGATATTATCAACTGTAAAAATCTTGATTTATATGAAAGCGGTATAAAACAGGAAATGTACGTTGAGCTTTACAGAGGAAAGAATGTTGCAAAATTATAAACTGCTTCTTGAATATGTCGGCTCAAAATATAACGGCTGGCAAAAACAGGGAAATACAAAAAATACAATTCAGGGAAAGCTTGAAAATATCCTGCTCGAATTAACCGGCTCAGAAACCGAAATTTATGGTTCGGGAAGAACTGATGCAGGAGTTCACGCAAAAGGTCAGACCGCAAGCTTTAAGCTTGAAAAGGATTATGATTGCGATTACCTAAAAAACTATTTTAACAGATATCTTCCTGCCGATATAAGGATAATTGACATTCAAAAGGCAGAGGAAAGATTTCACGCAAGACTAAGCGCCAAAAGAAAAACCTATGAATATAAAATAGCGAACGCAGAAAAGCCATCGGTTTTTGATTATAAATATTGTGCGTTTATCGAACATAATCTTGATTTGAACAAAATGATAAAAGCATCTGAATATTTCTTGGGAAAACACGATTTTAAAGCTTTTTGCTCAAATAAAAGGTATAAAAAATCAACCGTCAGGGAAATTTTTAACATTGAAATCAAAGAAACCGACAATATAATTTCAATTAAAATTTGCGGCAACGGATTTTTACACAATATGGTAAGAATTATGGTTGGAACTTTGGTGGAAGCGGGACTTGGGAAATTAACACCTGAAGATGTCTCAAAAATTCTTAAATCTGAAAACAGAGAGAATGCGGGATACACCATGCCCCCGCAAGGACTCACGCTTTTAAATGTTGAATATTAATAAAAACAAGGTGTTTTAAGCACCTTGTTTTCAGCTTGCTTTAAGCTGCAGTCTTAAGCGGTCGGCTATCATTGCGATAAATT
>CAZBJD010000156.1:0-2084 GCA_964492155.1 uncultured Eubacteriales bacterium | reverse complement strand
GTGTTCTTGAATTCCTCTTGCACGAACTGGTAGTTGGGAATGTTATCGAAGTTCAGGGGCAGGAGCATATTCTCCTGAATCAGTCGGGCGATCATATAGTCCGCCGAATTTTTAAATCAGACCTCAAGAAGTGCGCCGTTATCCTTCAGATTGTTTATTAATTGTTTTACATCCAGCGTATGTGTGTTAGCACCGGTTTTCCGTGCAAGTGCAACAGCGCTGCCTGCCGCCTCACCCATGCATGCACAAATAGGCATAATTCTTACGGACGCCTGAGCTTCATGCGTAGCTGAAAGACAACGCCCCGCCACAAGCAAATTATCATATTCTTTGGGAAGAAGGCTTCTGTAAGGAATTGAGTAGTACTGACCGGGCTTAAAGTAATAATGGCTTGTACCGCTTCCTGCAGGATTATGTATATCCAGGTCATAATTACCCAGGGCTATGCCGTCGTCAAATTTTGTGCAGCTTTTCAGTTCCTCCCCTGTCAGAATATGTTCGCCGCGCAGCTTCCTGCTTTCGCGCACGCCGATTTCGGATGCTATCGATACCAAAGTGCTGTTTTTAAATGCTTCTGAATTTTCTTTTAAAAAGCTTACAATTTCAAACACTTGCTTTCTTGCTTCAATCTCTGCCTTGCTTCTGTCAAAGGGGTCCGTCGGATTCAGCTTTATAATTCTCGTTGTGTTAAAGTGCATAACTCCGTCGCCGATTCCGTTGAACACAAGTATATCTTCTCGCGGATTTGAAATTTTTCCGGCACTTTGTTTTTCCTTATATAACGTCTGAATTTTTTTGTTTTCTTTATAGAAAAGCTCGATATCAACCCCGCTCATCCGGAAACAGGTTGTCATAGGCTGGCAAAGATTATCCTGCTTTCGTCCAAGCTCATAATCACATCCTGCCATAAAGAAAAGGTTTCCGTCGCCTGTCGCATCAATAAAGAAATCGGCTTCAAACTCAAGCTTTTCACTACCTGCAATAACTTTTACGCTTTTTACATTTCTTTTGTCTGTAACAACGTCGTATACAACGCTGTGAAACAGCACATTGACGTTTGCCTCACAAATCATACTGTCAAGCACAAACTTGAAATATTCAGGGCCAAAATCCATCTCAACATTGCTCGTAATATTTTCGTGGTTTATATACAGTTCTTGCTGTTTTTGGAGCATCTTCCTGAAAATCCCACCGCAAAGAAAAACCTTTTCTTTTGTTTTTGTATCAGTTGTCCAATATGGCATAAACGGATATACAAAGGAGTTTGACATCGCACCGCCAAGCATTCCGGATTTTTCTATAAGCAGAACATCAAGTCCTTCCCGTGCTGCCGAAACACTTGCAGCCACGCCCGAAAGTCCGGCACCAACGACAATCAGGTCGTATTTTTCCATAAAATATCACCTCAAGTACATAATACTATGAAAGAGATGAAGATTCTTATAAAAAACAGACAACATATTGAACAATTAATACTTCTAAACCCGGGCATATTGAACAATTAATACTTTTATGGTATAATTTCAGCAAAAACACACTCGGGAGTTTAATATGGAATATAGCAGTCTGTATGATATGATTTCGTATCTTCAATACGGAACAAAACTGCATATCGGCGCTCTGTTTTTCGGAAATTACGGAAACGAGAAATGTGTTCTGCCCTTTGAACAAACAATTCACGCAAGCAAAATTTGCGATGAATTTAAAAGCTATGAGGGCAATATGAAAAAATGCTTCAGGTGCAGAAATTTTGCAATCAACAAAGCGTTTCGCACAAAAGAGGATTTCGCGGGGCTTTGCGTAAACGGCGTTTATGAATATACCCGTCCGATTGTGATGGACGGCGAGGTTGTATGCATTATTTTCATAGGAAACATCCTCGAGGAAGACTCCGGATTGCCAAAGCTTAAACAGAAGCTGAAGGGCGATGCCCGCCTGCTTGATACCTTGGAAAAGGACTTTCCTCCGGAAAGATGCAGAGCCGTCGGTGCTCTTCTTGAAACATATATCCGTACACTTCTTGAAAACATTTCTGTTACGCATCAAAGCAATTTTAATCCACTTATCGAAAACATCAAAAACTA
>CAZBJD010000155.1:0-2165 GCA_964492155.1 uncultured Eubacteriales bacterium | reverse complement strand
TGATGCAAAGATTGCAAACTATAAAGAACATAAATTTATGGGTATTTCTACCAGTACTTCAAATGGTTTCCAGAGAGCAAGCAATGCTGGTATATTCGTAAGCTCAGGTCCGTATGCAGCAGATGTTAATGATACAAAACAAAAAGAGCAGTATCGCACTGCTGAGAATAGAAACTGGTATTCAAGACCCAGCAACCCTTCACTTGCAACTAAAGCAACTATAAGATATGTTGTTGAGCAGGGGGAAGCTGTTGACACAATCAGAACATACAGAGATGGTGTGTTAGTTAAAAATATATACAATCATGCAACACAGGGCGACTGCTCAAACTACGGAAAAGTGCTTAAAGACTATGTTGGTGAAGGCTATACAGGTGCAGCTACTTTAGACTACGGCAGCCTTTCTTACCTTTACTCTAAGATATTATCAAACGGTTCAGGAAAAACTGCAACTGTTTATCTCGACAATATCAAGGTTTACGCAGTAGACCCCATTAAATATAACAATGCAGATACTGATTTTGGTGAAATAAATCCCGAAGCAGGCTTTGACATTTCATTTACACAGCCTGTTGATAAAGATACATTAAAAAATTCACTTGGTGTTTCTTTGGCAAACGGCAGCACAATAATTGAAGGTGCAGTAAGCGATGTTGTTTTATCAAACAACAATTGCACTGCAACAGTTAAATTTGATTTCAGCAAATTAAACGCAAAAACAAAGTACAAGCTCTGGCTTGATGATGAATTTACATCTGCAGCAGGTGCAGTTATGTATAAAGATGCAGATGGTGTTTCGGATAGCGAAGAATGGAAGGATTTAACAACTACTTTCACAACCTGCGATAAGCTTGAGGTTGCTTCTGTTATTCCAACAGGATTTGACAACTACAACGAAGGCGACGAGGGTGAAGTTACATTCACATTCTCAAGCGACCTTGCTGAAGCAGTTGACCCTTCAATAGCATTTGAGGTAGTTGATGAAGGTGGTAACGTACTTCCGGGTGATGTTACAGCTGAAAAGGTTGGTACTGACGGCCTTAAAGTAGACATTGCGGGAATTTGGCTTGGCGAAGGCAAGCATACAATTAAAACAGTTGCAGGCACGGTTTATAACAATGCAGGCATCGGAGGTTCGGCTTCTTATGAATTTACACCTGTAGCTTTTGATGCGGTTTCAAAATCTGCAAGCGTTTCAAACTATGTTGAGGGCACAGATGAATCTGTAAGCTTCACATTTAACAGAGCTTTGGCAGATGAAGGTACATTTACAGTTACAGACAGTAACAACGGGGTTATTGCAGGAAATCTTAACCCTTACTTTGTTGACGGGGAAAATGGAAGAATTGTAGCTATTAACCTTTCAGGCTTAAAACTTGGTGAAGGCGAGCACACAATTACAGGAACATTTACCTCAAGAGGCGGTGTTGAAAAAGCAGTTACATACACCTTTACAACTGAAGCTTTTGGCTATAGTGCTTCACCTGAGTCAAACACAATTGAAGGTTATGAATTAGGAAATGACAGGGAAATTACCCTTACATTAAACAGAGCGTTGGCAGACGATGCTAATCTTGATTTTACAGTTTCACCTACAGGAGAAACCATTGCAGCAGATGTTGACGCTGAAAGAAAGGTTGTAACTCTTAACCTTGCTGATTTAACAGGACTTGACAGAGGTGCACACACCATTACAGGCACACTTACCTCAAGGGGCGGCGTGCAGGCAGATGTTTCATACAAATTCGGAATACTTGACTTCTTTACAACAAAAGTAAAGCCTGCAAGCTTAAACCAGTATGTTCCGGGTACAAAGCTTAATATTTCAATCGAGCTTTCAATGGCTGTAGGTAACGATGTTAATATTAGCGACGCCTTTGAAATCGTTGATGCAGAAGGAACACCTGTTACACCGGGTCTTACCGCTGTAGTTGACTCAACACGCAAAAATGTTACACTTAAACTTGAAAGTGCAGCACTTGAAGCGGGCAAAACATATACAATTAAATCAAAAGATACTTTTGTAGGAATTAACGGAAATGCACTTCCTGACGATGGAGCTATCGAAATTCCTTTCACAGCAGTAGAAGAAATCTTTGAAGCTACAATGATTTTCTCAGAAGATTTTGAGTCAGGCTATACAAAAGACACAAACCTTCTCGAAT
>CAZBJD010000154.1:0-2168 GCA_964492155.1 uncultured Eubacteriales bacterium | reverse complement strand
ACATTATAATTATACCACAATATATAAATTTTTACAATAATTTTATAAAAAAAAAGAAGTGTGCAATTTTACACACTCCTTACTTTCATTAAATACCCCGCCTGACCGTTTCCCCGACTATTTTAAACCTGAATCTTCAGGTGGGTTTCCTCTCATCTGCTTAATCGCTCCTCCAATGCCGCTTACGCGGGGAGGCTTGCAAGCCACAAATGAAGCAAGAATCCCTTAAAATGAGTGTTGGTTCAAAACACGGACAGGGACTAAACACGAATCAGGCAGGATAAGAGGAATCAATTATTCCCCTTCTTCCTCTTCGCATAGTTCTGCATATCTGTCAAGTACCATCTGTGCTTCATTATCATCATCAACGCCGACTAAAACTTCACAATCAGCATCATCAGTTTCAAACTTGAGAATAACAACTCCGCCCTCAGGGTCTTCAACAGGAAGCAAAATAACATAATACTCATCATTCATCTCGATGGTGTCAATATGTTCAAATTCAACTTCTTTACCTTCATCATCTGTTAAAACGATGATTGCTTCTTTTTCCGGCATATTACACGCCCTCCCTGTTATGTTATAACAATATTTTATATTATTTATGACATTGTGTCAATACAATTCAGACATTTGGCAAATTATTCTTTGCACTTAACAGCCGTCATTAAAACATAAGGTGCAGTAACAACCGCAAGCATCAAGAATGTGTTGTACCACGCTACACTTCCGAAAATCTGGAAAATATATGCTGTTGACATAAACAAAGCATATACTGTATATGCCCATGAAAAAGCCACTTCTTTTTTTGCAATAATGCCGTAAACTCCAAGTGCTAATGCCACCACATATATCAAGATATACACTGCATTTCTCACAACCATAAGCAAACTTACGGTATTTTCAGGCAATACATATACCAAAACCGTCGGCACAATGCTAAGAACAATCATTAAAACTGCGAACCACCACTTTGAAAGCATTCTCTTACCCAAAGTAACTTTATCTGCAAAAGCAAAAATAAAACACGCAGAAACCGAATATGTAGCCGCAAACAAGTAACTGTAAGGTGTAAGCATATTCAAGCCGTGCATCAGTTTTGACACAAACCCAACGCAACCTAATACAACAAAACCGATACTAAGAAGAACAATATCTCCTCTTTTGGCAGAAATTCCGTGAATAAGCGTTATGGCAGCAGGAATAGCAAGGAAAAAATATCCGCACATCATAACCCAAATTTTGTCTGTTGTAAGATTGATAAGATAATAATATGAAATAGCAACCATCAACTGAATCATAGCAAAAATCATATTAACTTTTGAAATTTCATTTCTGTTAGATAAATAGTTTTTCATTTACTTATCTCCTTAAAATACTAATTTTGACTCAATAAACGCTTTAACATCTTCAACCTTAATTCGCTGCTGCTCCATAGTGTCTCTGTCACGAATTGTAACACAGCCATCAGTTTCAGATTCAAAGTCATACGTAATACAATACGGTGTACCGATTTCGTCCTGACGGCGGTATCTCTTACCGATTGAACCTGCTTCGTCATACTCACAATTAAAGTATTTTGAAAGTTCAGCATAAACGTTTCCTGCACCTTCGGCGAGCTTCTTGGAAAGCGGAAGGACAGCTGCTTTTACAGGAGCGAGTGCGGGATGGAGTCTTAATACAATTCTTGTATCACCTTCACCAACTTCTTCTTCGTCATAAGCTTCGCAAAGGAACGCAAGAGCAACCCTGTCCGCACCGAGTGAAGGTTCAACGCAATAAGGAACATATTTTTCATTAGTAATAGGATCGGTATATTCCATTGACTCTCCTGAGTGCTGTGCATGCTGCTTTAAGTCAAAATCAGTTCTGTCAGCGATACCCCAGAGTTCGCCCCAACCAAATGGGAATAAGAATTCAATATCAGTTGTTGCGTTAGAATAGTGAGAAAGTTCTTCTGGTAAATGATCACGCATTTTGATATTTTCTTCTTTCATACCAAGCGATAAAAGGAAGTTCTTGCAATAATCTTTCCAGTATACAAACCAATCCATATCTGTTCCCGGAGCACAGAAAAACTCAAGTTCCATCTGTTCAAATTCTCTTGTCCTGAATGTAAAGTTACCGGGGGTGATTTCGTTTCTGAATGATTTACCGACCTGACCGAT
>CAZBJD010000153.1:0-2244 GCA_964492155.1 uncultured Eubacteriales bacterium | reverse complement strand
TCTTTGTTAAAATAAATGCCATTATCGGAACCACTACACAACAAAGCCTTTCTAAGAAAGAATAGCATGCGGGAGTTGTGTACTGCAGGCCTATTCTTTGAGATACATTTGCCAATGCGCTAATAAATGCAATAGGAAGTGCTATCTTAAAGAATCTTTTATCAAGCATCTTAAAGTTTTTGGCAGCAAGCGCAATAAACAAAATCATAGAAAAAAATGTTCCGAGTGATGCCAGCGCCGCCGCTGAATAATAGTTATATAAATATGTATTTACAATGGGGTCTACTCCCCACACGATTATGGTCGTGATAAGCATTAAATAATATTTTTTCATAAAAGTTTACCTCTAAAACAAAAATCGGACATATTGTAACACAACCAAGATTCAATGTCAATATTCCGCAAAAAAAAAGACTGCAAAAACCGGTAGTTTTCACAGTCGTAACTTTTTATAAATTCAATTTGTAAGGCAACTTGCCTGTCATTTCCATTTTGCCCAGGATTGCATCTGCCGCAGCTTCAACATTTAAGTCGTTTATTCCGCCATAAAGCTGAACAACAGTTTGCTCATGAGGATAATAATCATCGAGGAAATAAGGTGTTGCAAAGTTAAGCAGTATCTTTTTTGAGTCGTCTATGAGATGAACCGTCCACGCTGAATTAAAGCATTCGTGGAACACATCAATCTGGAAAGGACTGTCAAGCATGCAAATTACATAATCGTAATTTTCAAGCTGAGCTTTCATCTTTTTCTCCCAGAACTGTGTATAATTCAGCTTAATGTCAACGTTAAATCCTTCTTGTCTTAAAATATCGGCAAAATGCTCAACGCTGCTTTGATTTTTCTTCCAACCAACCATTTTTCCTTCAGGAGTTATTACATCAACCAAAATATTCTTCTTTGACTTATCTATCGGAAGATTGCCCACATTATTCTTAACCATTGTTACACTCTTTTTAACAATATCAATAAATGTGTTATCAACATATTCCGGGTCAGGCTCAGGGAATTTACGGCCGTTATCGTCAATACCAAGTCTTTCGTAAAAACGCTCAATTCTTTCTATCGCGTCGTCAAGACGTGACATAGGAATATTTCCCTTTTCAAGTTCTTCAATGATACGTTCACCTGCTTCCAATGGAGGCCACAGCAAGAAATCTGCACCACAGGCAAAAGCTGCAACTGTTTCTTCCACCTGATTACCATAAGCCTTGCCGCCCATTGTAAGCGCATCTGTTACAACAACCCCGTCAAATCCAAGTTTTTCTTTCAAAAGACCTATTGTTAAGTCCTTTGAATATGTAGCAATAGGGGTGTCCCCGAAATCGGACTTATCTGAGAATGACTTAAGTGTAAGATGTGAGGTCATCACAGACATCGAACCTGCCTTGAAGACTTCTTCATAAACTCTGCCATAGGTTTCCATCCACTTGTCAAACGGGAACACGTTATGACCGCTTGTAATATGGAAATTCACATGATGCGTTCCAACACCCGGAAAATGCTTAACAGTTGCCGCAACATTCTGGCTCTGCAATCCTTCTACAACCTTAGCAAACATTTTAGCTGCAAACTCCGCATTATCTGATATAGGAAGTCCGCTGCTGCTTGAAAATGCTCTGCTGCAAGCAAGGTCAACACAAGGGCCAAGCAACCAGTCAACATCGTTATAATTCATCTGCATACCAAGGCATTTTCCGTAATTATATGCAAGCTCTTCGGAATTTGTTGCACCCATAGTTATCTGTGTAAGAGGCTGCACACCATTATCACCGATATTTGCACCATCAGCACAAAAAACCAAAGGGTGTTTTGACGCTTTTCTGCACCTTGCCATAAATTCCGTCTTTGTAACAGATTCCCCTTCTTCCATTTCTATAAGCCCCTCAATAGGACCTTTTGAAAAATACATTCCGCTTACAGGATACTTTTCAAAAAATTCTTTTAATGTTCCTTCTGTATCCATTACGGCAAAATTCAAAATCATTGTTTTATAAACTTTTTCTCTCAAGCTTAAGTTTTTAAAATCCATTTTTTTCACCTCAAAGATATTTTAACATAATGAAAACTCAATGTCAATAAAACAAAATAATGGCAACGGATAAATCCATTGCCATTAGCTATATAACGTGTTTCAGCGAAGCGAACAAATTTGCTTTTTCCAATGCGAAATGATAATTTCACATTGAATTTATTAATACATTCCCATTCCGCCGCCGGGCATACCGCCTGCCTGAGCAGCT
>CAZBJD010000152.1:0-2287 GCA_964492155.1 uncultured Eubacteriales bacterium | reverse complement strand
TGCGTACATTTCAGCGGGATCCATCCAGTTGTTGATAGGACCTGCTTCTTCCTTGGTAGGAGTGCAGATGAAAGTTCTGTCTTCAACACGAGCAACGTCGTTTTCTGCAGTTCTGTGATAATAGCAACCGGGTAATTTTTCCTGATTGAGTTTGATTAATTCGCCAGATGCAACAGCTTCGGCACGGAGAGCTTCAAGCTGTTCTTCCGATCCGTCAATCCAAACGATTTTTTCGGGTTTTGTCATTTCAGCCATTTCGTCAAGCCAGGCCAATACAACCTTATTGTTTGTCATAATTTATTCCTCCATTTCGTATTCTTTGGGTAAAATATATAATATGGATTAAATATCCAAAATTATCCACATTCTAAATATTCTATATGATTTCAGTTTTTCCTTTATTTTTTGCAAAAAAATTACAAATATCTGAAAATGCATTAATATCCAGTGCTTCACCGCGAATTGTTTCGCTTATGCCAAGAGTAGACAGAGCTTGTTTAACGAGATTTTTGTCCAATTCAGGACAGTTGTTAGATAACGCATTTACCAAAGTTTTGCGTCTTTGGCCAAATGCTGCTTTAATAATTTTAAAGAATAACTTTTCGTCGAAAACCTCAACGCGTTTTTTATCCAATACATCAAGCCTTACAACCGCAGATTCAACCTTTGGTGCAGGAACAAACGCGTTTGCAGGAACCGTGAATTTGATGCTTGCGTCAGCGTGATAATTTACCGCAAGAGTTATCGCACCGTAGTCCTTAGTGTTAGCTTCAGCGGTAAGACGCTGAGCAACTTCTTTTTGAATCATAATAACTATTGATTTGATATCAGATGTTTGTTCAAGTATTTTCATCACAATCGGAGTTGTAATATAGTAGGGGAGATTGGCAATGATTTTTACTGAAGAGTGTTTACTGGTTATTACGTTTAAATCAAATTGCAAAACATCCTGATTAATTATTTCGATATTATCGTATTCAAAAGTAAGATTTTTCAAAACAGCAGCAATTTTACTGTCAATTTCAATTGCATAAACTTTATTAGCTTTTTCTGCAATCCTTGTGGTGAGAACTCCAAGACCGGGACCTATTTCAATAACAGTATCGTCTTTTGTAATTTCACCGCTGTTAATTATTGAGTTTAAATAATGTTCATCAAATAAAAAATTTTGCCCAAGACCCTTGTGAAAAACAAGACCGTTTTCAGACATTATTCTTTTGATTTGCACAGGTGAGTTTATATGTGCCAGACCAATCACTCCTTATCTTTTACATTATAACACAAATTCAGTAAAAAAGCAAAGTTTATTGACATTAAAAATTTTTAAATATATAATATGTATAAAAGAGGTGTTGGTTGAGTGAAAAAAGGTCTTGTGCACATATATACGGGAAATGGCAAAGGAAAAACTACTGCAGCGATAGGTCTTGCTCTGAGATGCTCCGGCAGAGGATATAAAGTCGGAGTTACATCGTTTATGAAAAACTTTGACAGCGGTGAGTATCTGACAGATGTACCTTTTGATATTTTCAGATTTGAAGGTATGTGCGGATTTTGGAATGAGTTTTCAAAACAGGAAAAAGAAATTAAAAGAGCCGTTGCAAGAAATCACCTGGATAAAGTATTTAAAACCGCAATTAATGGAAAATATGATATGCTTGTTCTGGATGAAATTATAGTTGCAATTAATTTAGGGTGTATATTGGAAAAAGATGTTGTTGATTTTATCAAAAACAGACCATATACACTGGAAGTGGTTTTAACCGGAGCAAATCCCACAGATAATCTCATTGCAATCGCCGACTATATCAGCGAAATCAAGTCGGTTAAACACCCTTATGATAAAGGAATACCCGCCCGCGAAGGAATTGAATACTAAAATAAACTCCAATGGGAATTTTAAAGCGGTCATATAGATGCCTTTAAAATTCTCAACCGTTGTAAAATAACAAAAGAAGCGGTTATTTGAAATACATATAAAAAATATCCTATGCGGTTTTCTGCCACATAGGAATTACTCTCGTTTATCCTAATAAATATTTTTTTCCTTGCATATAGCTTGAAATGCAAATCTTCGTGCATCTGGTGTTTCCCAACTTCCAGACCTATATTTACTTTTCAATTCTTCATAAGACATATTCCTGTAATCCTGATTGCGGATTTTTCTGTTGGTACATACTTTTATTAAGTAATGTTCATTTGCTTTTGTTATATCGACTTTATCATCAGTAATTCCATTGCCTGTATGTATGCCAATGTGTGTTTGCAACTTGCTATATGCATTAAG
>CAZBJD010000151.1:0-2346 GCA_964492155.1 uncultured Eubacteriales bacterium | reverse complement strand
ATATTAACTTAGGAGGAATCTTTATGGATAACAACAAGCGTCCTGAAACAATGGCACGTATCAACACATTGGAATTGGCTAATGCTTTTATTGATGAGCAGGTTAAGGAGATAAAAGCTCAGGTTGAAGATAAAAAGGTACTTCTTGCTCTTTCGGGAGGCGTAGATTCTTCTGTAGTTGCAGCACTTTTGATTAAAGCAATCGGCAAGCAGCTTGTTTGCGTTCATGTTAACCACGGTCTTATGCGTAAAGGCGAAAGCGAACAGGTTATCGAAGTTTTCGGAAAGGAACTCGATGCAAACCTGATTTATGTTGACGCAACCGACCGTTTCCTTGATTTGCTGGCAGGTGTCAGCGAGCCCGAAAATAAACGTAAGATTATCGGCGGAGAATTCATTAAAGTATTTGATGAAGAAGCATCAAAGCTTGAAGGCATATCTTTCCTTGCACAGGGAACAATTTATCCTGATATCTTGGAAAGTGATGGTGTAAAAGCACATCATAACGTAGGCGGTTTGCCGGAAGATATGCAATTTGAATTGGTAGAACCCGTTAAACTTCTTTATAAAGATGAAGTCCGTGTGGTAGGTGAAGCTTTGGGGCTTCCGCATAATATGGTTTACCGTCAGCCATTCCCGGGTCCCGGTCTTGGCGTAAGATGCCTTGGTGCAATCACCCGTGACCGTCTTGAGGCATTAAGAGAAGCAGATGCAATCCTTCGCGAAGAATTTGATAAAGACGGTCTTGCAGGTAAAGTATGGCAGTATTTCATTGCAGTTCCCGATTTTAAGAGCGTAGGCGTGAAAGATGGAAAACGCTACGAAGGTTGGCCGGCAATTATCCGTGCAGTCAACACAACCGATGCAATGAGTGCAACAATCGAAGAAATTCCGTATGCACTCCTTCACCGCATCACAGACCGTATCACAGCAGAAGTTCCCGGCATAAATCGAGTTTTGTACGACCTCACCCCCAAGCCGATAGGAACAATCGAGTGGGAATAAGAACCTATCCCCGAAAACCCCTTATTTTAAGCCATTCTTGGTGATATAAAAGGTGTTTTGACAACACTTTGACAACACTTTTTTCTGGGGTAATATCAATATTAAGCAAAAATGCCTTGTCATTTCTGACAGGGCATTTTCAATTTATGATACTCTGACTAAACCGCCGATTTGTTTGCGGAAGCCAATGTAACCAAATTCACTACATAAATCATCGCTTAAATTTTTGACATAGCACACTTGCATATTTTTATCAATCAAGTTGAAATCTTCTTCCCATTCATCACGATATTGTGATACATAAAGGACGGTAAGAAATGTTCCAAAGTTTGTATAACTCTTGATGATATGATATACAACTGAATTATGTTCTTTTTCAAACTCTTTAACAAACTTTTCTTCTTCATCATTTAACCAATATAAGATACCACTTATTTCAGATTTGTTTATCTTATCTTCTGTGATAAATTCATTTATTACATTTGGGTGAAGTGAAAGTTTCTTCATTCGTTTTACTGCTTCAATTTTCTGTTCTTCTCTGAAAGTAATATTTTCACTCATAATTCGTTCTCCTTTTTATCAGATGTTAATTTACTTATAAAATTTACAAGATATGTAAGGTTTTCAAGGACATCAATATTTGCAGGTATCTTTTCAAGCCTTTTTAATTCAGCCAGAATTTCAACAAGATATTTTTCAAGATAATGTCTGATGCGAATGTTAGGATATGACGGTGTATCAAAGGGTTATCCGTTATATTATATCTATACTCTTATAAATCTGTCTAACTCCGATTTAAAAAAGAGATTTGGAGATAATTTTGGGAAAATGCAACCATTGGTATCTGACCCTTACAAAGTGTTTTGGGGTTCAACAAAATAATTATTATTTTAAAAAATTCAGACTGAAATTTTGTATAAAACATAAATTTAATTAAAAATAATGGTAAATTTGTTCTGATTACTTGATAAAATAAGAAATTAGTGTTATAATATATCCGCTACAACTTTTTTTATTATGTCATTTATTGACAACACTTAATTGAATAAACCTTAATTCAGAGGGTACGCTATTTGTAAAAAGCGTACACTTTGTTTCGTCATACTCTTGAATTAAGGTTTAGGTGCAATGAAAATGTTGATACCTTCTATGTCGGAAGCCGAAGCGACTTTAATTTTTTAACAGCGTGTAAAACGAACAACGCCTCTAAAAAATCTCTCGTTATATGATACGGGAATCAGTTTGAAAATTCGTATTCCTTTATGTATTCTATAAAGGTTTTCAAAGCCTTTGACATCCACTTGTTTTTGTGATAGATAAGCTGTTTCCATATTTCTATATT
>CAZBJD010000150.1:0-2354 GCA_964492155.1 uncultured Eubacteriales bacterium | reverse complement strand
TGCAGGTACTGCCATGATAGCGGGTATCGGCCCCGGTATCGGTGAAGGTAACGCAGTAGCAAAGGCTTGTGAGGCTATAGGCCGTCAGCCCGAATGTAAGGGAAATGTTACAACAACAATGCTTATGGGTTGTGCTATCGCAGAAACAACCGGTCTTTACGCTTTGGTTATCGCGATTATCTTAATTTTTGTTGCACCTAATCTTTTGGTAGATATTCTTGTTAAAACAATCCAGTCACTTTAATATTGTTTTAAACAAGGGGTAAAAGATATGCAAACATTAGATATTATTTCAGTAAACATCTGGCAGATGCTTATATCTTTGATTAATCTTGTGCTTTTGTTCTTAATCGTAAAACATCTTTTGTATAAACCGGTTAAGAAAATGCTTGCTCAGCGTGCAAGTACCATTGACGCGAAGTACAGCGAAGCAGAAGATGCAAAGAGCAAGGCACTGGCAGATAAACAAAGCTATGAGGAAAAATTGTCAGGAGCCAAGGCAGAGGCTGACGGTTTGATTCAATCTGCAGTTGATATTGCACACTCCCGCGAAAATGAAATTCTGCTTGATGCAAAACAAAAGGCAGACGGTATTATCCGTCAGGCAAAGGCAGAAGCAGAGCTTGAAACCAAAAAGGCAGAAAAGGCAATGAAAGATGAAATTGTTAAGGTTGGTACTTTAATTGCCGAAAAAATGCTTGAGCGTGAAGTAAGCGCGGATGACCACAAGCATATGATTGATTCCTTTATTGAAGAAATAGGTGAAGATAATGAAGGAAACGAATAAAGAATACGCAGAAGCTTTGTTTAAAATAGCCGCAGAAAACAAAAGCATTGAAGAATATTCAAATGCTTTAAAAGAGATTTTGGCACTTTTGCAGGAGAATAAGGAATATGTTGAGTTTTTAGCATCTCCTGCATTGTCCCTTTCGGAAAGACTTTCGGCAATAGATGAGGCGTTTTCAAAAATGCCGGAGAATATTGTGTCATTTTTAAAGCTTTTAACCGAGAACGGGCATATTAAGGAAATATACGAATGTATAAATGAGTTTTTCGGACTTGAAATGCTTTTGAAAAACAGCGTAACGGTTAAGGTTTATTCAAGTGTTGCTTTAACCGATGAGCAGAAAGAAAAGCTTGTTGAAAAGCTTGAAAGCAAGTACGGAAAAACCGTAGATAGCGAGTATATAACAGACAAATCTCTTATCAGCGGAATAAAAATAGTAATGGAAGATAAAGTTTTGGACGGAAGTATAGAAAAACGTCTGCAAAGCTTGAAGGAAGTGATAAAATAATGAACAATCCATCGGAAATCAGTCATATCATTAAAACTCAGATAGAAAATTATAAATCCCGCACACAAATGGAAGAAACAGGAACTGTTATTTTGGTAGGTGACGGGATTGCCAGAGTGTACGGACTTAAAAACTGTATGGCAAACGAGCTTTTGGAGTTTGACGGCGGCAGCTTTGGCGTTGCACAGAATTTGGAGGAAGAAACAGTTTCTGTTGCAGTGCTTTCAAACAAAAGTGATATTAAAGAGGGCGACTCGGTAAAGAGAACAGGGGAGGTTTTGTCTGTTCCTGTAGGCGAAAAGCTCCTCGGCAGAGTAGTAAATGCTCTGGGTGAGCCAATTGACGGAAAAGGTCCTGTTGAGTATAATGCAACCCGCCCTATCGAAACAGAGGCACCGGGAATTATTGAAAGAGAGAGCGTAAGTGTTCCGCTTCAGACGGGTATTAAAGCTATTGACAGTATGATTCCTATCGGACGCGGTCAGCGTGAGCTTATTATCGGCGACCGTCAGACAGGAAAAACCGAGATTGCTATCGATACAATTATAAATCAAAAAAACACAAATGTACTTTGTATTTATGTAGCCATCGGACAAAAGAGTACATCTGTTGCAAAGCTTGCAAGCGAGCTTGCGAGAAACGGTGCTATGGAATATACAATCATAGTTTCTGCAACCGCTGCAGAAAGTGCACCGCTTCAGTATATCGCTCCTTACAGCGGCTGTGCAATGGCAGAATATTTCAGAGAACAGGGCAAAGATGTGCTTATCATTTATGATGATTTAAGTAAGCATGCGGTGGCGTACCGTGCACTTTCTTTGCTTATCCGCCGCCCGCCGGGAAGAGAAGCATACCCGGGCGACGTGTTCTATCTGCATTCAAGACTTTTAGAACGTGCGGCTTGTGTTGCAAAGGAATACGGCGGCGGTTCAATTACCGCACTTCCTATTATCGAAACTCAGGCAGGCGACGTATCTGCATATATCCCGACTAATGTAATTTCTATACAGACGGTCAGATATTTTTGGAAACCGAGCTTTTCCACTCAGGTATTATGCC
>CAZBJD010000149.1:0-2359 GCA_964492155.1 uncultured Eubacteriales bacterium | reverse complement strand
TTGCGTGCGGAAAGGCTTGAAATTTCCGAGACTTTTTCCAGCGGATTTAACGGAAATGGCGTTGCAATCACAGAAATTTCCAGTCATCAACAAACAATTATGGATAAAAACGAAAGAACTGCATTTTTACAAAGTATTTATTCAAAAAGCGGTCTTAATCTGTCAGTTGCACGTCTTTCTATTGGTGCAAGTGATTACTCAGCAAGACTTTACACATACGACGATGTGCCATTTGACACCGGGCTTAAGCATTTTTCAATTGACAAGGACAGAGAATATATCATTCCCGTAATAAAGGAAATTTTAAAAATAAGACCTGATATTTGCTTTTTCGCTTCACCATGGTCGCCTCCCGGCTGGATGAAAACAGGCGGTGAAATCTGCGGAGGATATATGAGAGAAGAATTTGTTGAATGCTACGCAGATTACTTTATTAAATACATAAAAGCATACGCCGATGAAGGAATTAAAATTTCAGCAGTCACTCCCCAGAATGAGCCAAACTCTCAGCAAGGCGGAAATATGCCTGCTTGTATCTGGCATCCTGAAACCGAAGCAGAATTTATTAAAGTTTTAAAGAAAAAACTAAATAAAAATAACCTTGATACAAAAATATGGATGTTTGACCACAACTTTTCAGATACAAACCGTGTTTTATGGCTTTTAGATAACATTGGAAATCTTAAAGAAAGCACAGACGGAATAGCTTTCCATTACTATGCAGGCTCCATTGAAGAAACTTTTGAAATCAAAGAAAAGTACCCGAATATTGAATTGCATTTCACTGAAGGCGGTCCAAGACTTTATGATAATTATGACTGTGATTTCTGCAAATGGGGTATTATGATTTCTAAAGCGTTAAACGCAGGCTGCAAATCGTTTACAGGCTGGAATTTAATACTCAACGAGCTTGGCGGCCCCAATATCGGACCATTTTTCTGCGGCGGTCTTGTTACAAGAGATTCTGTTTCGGGCGAGCTTAAATACAGCGGTCAGTACAAAGCAATTAAGCATATTGCACCCCATATTAACAAGAATACTAAAATTTACAAAATCAGGAATAACATCGGTCAGGAAATGTTTAGCTACCCTGCTTATAAAAAAGAAATTCACGGATTTTTGATTGACAATAATAACGACAAGACCGTTCTCGTGCTCATTAATCCCGATGATGCCAAACGTCAGACTCAGATTAACATAAAAAACACCAATTACTATATTGAACTTTCGCCTGAAAGCATTTCAACCATAATTATGTAATTTAAAAGCACCTATAAAGGTGCTTTTAAATTACATATTTTTTCTGGCGGAACTGAGACGGGGTTATTCCATAAGCTTTTTTGAAAATATAATCAAAATATGAAATGGAAGAAAAGCCGCACATATCCACAATTTTACTCATTGGATTTGAAGTCGTTAATAGATAAGTTTTGGCAGCCTCAAGTCTTTTTTCAGTTATGTATTCATGGGGAGTTTTACCTGTTGACGATGTAAAACACTTATGAAAATAAACAGGGCTGAAATTTACCGCATCTGCAACATCTTTTAAAACTATCCTGCTTTGAAAATTTTCATCAATAAATTTAACCGCTTTTTGTACTGCCTCGGGAGAAATTTTTGTTCCCACATTTTTAATTCTTGATTTCAACTTGCTTTCATTTAAAATTATGTCCAAAAATTCATAAATTTTACTTTGGAGTAAAAATTCGCGGTTTTTACTTTCGCCTTCATAAAGCCTTATAATCTCGGTATACGCATTTTTGTAGAGCTGATAGTTGCTTACCTTTGAAAAAGTAAGAACATCATTTAAAAGTTCTTTTTCTTTTTTTCCGACTCTGATATGAATATAAAAACAAACAAAATTCTTTTCGCTGTGTCTGCTCTGCCCCGGTTTTGCAAAAATAAAATTACCTTTTTCATGGGGATAAGATTTTCCGTCGATATAGGTCTTTCCCTCGCCTGCCACATAAAGTTCAATTTCATAATAATAAACTTTTCTTTCGGGAGTTATCTCCAAATCCTTGAATTTATCGCCGCTCTCAAAAAGTCCTGCTTTTATAAGCTCTATCATTTTATCACCTTCAAAAAGTAAGATTTCTAAAATTTAAAGTAATATTACACCTATTATTTTAGCATATTTTACGATATAATACAACAAGAAAACAAAAATTTGAGGTGATGTTATGAAAGTAACTGACATTAAAACCTTTGCGGTGGACTGCTTCAGAACAAACTGGGTGTTTGTTAAGGTCTACACCGACGAGGGCATCGATGGCGTTGGCGAAGCTACACTTGAATACAAAGAAAAAGCGCTGATTGGCGCAGTAGAACACATCAAGGAATATCTTGTGGGCAAAAA
>CAZBJD010000148.1:0-2379 GCA_964492155.1 uncultured Eubacteriales bacterium | reverse complement strand
TTTCAGCTTGCTTTAAGCTGCAGTCTTAAGCGGTCGGCTATCATTGCGATAAATTCCGAGTTGGTGGGTTTGCCTTTTCCGCTTGCAATGGTATAGCCGAAAATTCCGTTCAAAACATCTGTATCGCCTCTGTCCCACGCAACCTCAATTGCGTGACGGATTGCACGTTCAACACGTGACGCAGTAGTCTGATACTTTTTGGCAACGGTTGGATATAAAAGCTTTGTGATTGAGTTTATAACATCCATATTGTCAATTGTCATCATAATAGCTTCTCTTAGATACTGATATCCTTTGATATGAGCAGGCACGCCCACTTCGTGGATTACATCGGTAACCTTCGATTCAATATCTGTAAAGCCGGGCTTTGCGGAAAATCCGTCGGTATGCTTTGATTTTCTGAAAATTCCTTTAATGCGGTCAATAATAACATCGTGTTCAACAGGCTTTAACATATAATAGCTTGCACCTGCATCAATGGCTTTTGCGATTATTTTATCCTGAGCGGCAGCCGATATTACAATATACTCGGGATTTTTCGGATATTGCTTTTCCATAACGCCTATTCCGTCAAGCTTTGGCATTACAAGGTCTAAAACCACAACATCGGGACTTGTGTTTTTGATATACTCGACCGCTTCTAAACCGTCTGCCGCAACGCCCACAACATTAATATCCTCGCACTTGTCGAAATCGGCTTTTAAAGTGAGTGCGTATTCTTTGTTATCTTCTGCAATTAAAACTCTTATTTTTGACATTTTTAACCCCGTCCTTTGATTGGTAATATTTGGTACATTCAGATTATACCAAAAAATGGTAAATATTTCAAGTGTTTTCTTAAAATTTTTTCAAAATATTTTTTATAGAGGTTTTATGCGACATAAAAATGCCTGTAAATACAACAAATGCACCCCGAAAAGGAGTGCATTTTTAACTATTTATCTTCAGGAATAATGGGGTAGAGTTGAATTGTATTTCCGCCGTCTACCACAAGCTCTGCACCTGTTGTGTTGCGTGCGTGCACAACGAAATACCACACAGCGTCTGCAACATCAGCTCCAACTGCAACATCGCCGAGGGGAGTGTATCTTGACGGAACATTTTTATAAAACTCAGGATTTTTCTCCCATCTGTCAGTTTTTATCATTCCGGGTAATACTGCATTTACACGGATATTGTATTTGCCGAGGTCGAGAGCCATAGCTCTCATCATACCAAGCTGACCGCCTTTAGATGCAGAATATGCAATTCTGTTGGGAATTGCACGGTAGGCGGTGTTTGAGTTTAAAAAGGTGATGCTGCCCCCGCCATTATCTTTCATACGCTTTGCTGCAAGCTCTGAAAGATAATAATTCCATGTCATATTGGTGTTTATAACACGCATAAAGTCAGTTACGGGGTTTTGGAACACCTCAATGCCAAGTCCCTGGTCGGCTGCGTTTAAAACCAACGCTTCAATGAAAATACCTTTTTTGTCAAGGTCATCAAACATATCATTGGCTGCCTTTTCGTCAATAGTTCTTTCATCAATTAAAGAATCAATGTGATAGCCGATGATAGCAACATCGGGGAACTTTTCTTTATAGGCTTTTTCGGCAGCGTGAACTTTTTCCATATTTCTGCCTGTAAAAACCACATTCCAGCCCTCACGGGCAAATTTTTCTACTATTGCAACGCCTGTGTTGATACAGGCACCTGTAATCAAAACTGTTTTATTCATTATTTACCACCTTGTAATATACTCTTACAAAATCAACAATAAAAGTATCATCTGCATAATGCAACCTGTCAAGGTTAACTCCTGATTTATGTGTTAAAGAGCCGCTCATAAACTTTCATTTTTGCTGCTCCTTAAAAATAAAATTCGGTTTTTGCAGGTCTTATATCAGTCAGTGCCCCTGTATAGTGTCTTAAAGTATGTGGTTGATAAGGATGAGCAAGGCAAGCATCTTCATTGATTTCAATGCCAAGTCCCGGTTTGTCAGGAATGGTTATATAGCCATCTTTATACTCTAAAGCTTCGTTGGTAACATCTTTTCTCCAGTCGACATCTGAATACATAATTTCTAAAATGCAGAAGTTGGGGCAGTTAGCCGCAAGCTGCAGAGTTGCCGCATTTGCAACGGGACCTGACGGATTGTGAGGAGCAAAGGGAATGTATCTGCATTCTGCTTCTGCCGCAATCTTTTTAAGCTCCATAATTCCGCCCGCGTGAGAGATGTCGGGCTGTATGTAGTCTGCAGCCATTTTGTCAAACATCGGCTTGTAGTCCCATCTTGTGTAAAGTCTTTCACCTGCAGAAATTGCAACGGGAGATTTGTCTTTTACTTCTTTTAATGCGTCTAAATTATCGGGAGGAACAGGTTCTTCAAAGAACAT
>CAZBJD010000147.1:0-2383 GCA_964492155.1 uncultured Eubacteriales bacterium | reverse complement strand
TTACGGTTTTTACCTGTGTAGAACAGAATTCTTTCAGTAGTAGTTGTTTTACCGGCATCGATATGAGCCATGATACCGATATTTCTTGTATTCTGTAATGAATACTCTCTGCCCATACTGATTTCCTCCTTTCAAGAATAGTTGATTTTATAATAAAATCAGATAAATTCAAATTAAATATTGAAAGATTACCAACGGTAATGTGCAAAAGCCTTATTAGCTTCAGCCATTTTGTGTGTATCATCTTTCTTCTTAACAGCTCCGCCCATGTTGTTGATTGCATCTAAAATTTCGTTTGCAAGTCTTTCTTTCATGGTCTTTTCTCCTCTTGCTCTTGAGTAAGTTGTGAGCCATCTTAAGCCTAAAGTCTGTCTTCTTTCAGGTCTAACTTCCATAGGTACCTGATAAGTAGCACCACCGACTCTTCTAGCCTTAACTTCGAGTACAGGCATAATATTTTCCATAGCCTGACCGAATACTTCCAAAGGTTCTTTGCCTGTTTTTTCTTTTATGATATCGAATGCATCATAAACGATTTTCTGAGCAACACCTTTCTTACCGTCCAGCATAATGTTGTTAATAAGTCTTGTAACAACAACGCTGCCGTACATCGGGTCCGGTAAAACCTCTCTTTTTGCAACAAAGCCACGTCTTGGCACGTTTCTTCCCTCCTTTAAGTGATATCAATCACAGGTACTCGGTAAATAGAATTTACCGCAAGCGCTAAAAAGTGACAAGTTACATAACAATATATATAAAATGCCCCTAAAGCACTATCTTAATTCATAGTTTGTGATTATTTTTTCTTTGCTTTCTTTGCGCCATACTTAGATCTACTCTGATTTCTGTTAGCAACACCTGAAGTATCCAAAGTACCTCTGATGATATGGTAACGTACACCAGGTAAGTCCTTAACTCTTCCGCCTCTTATAAGAACAACGCTGTGTTCCTGTAAGTTATGACCGATACCCGGAATGTAAGATGTTACTTCGATACCGTTTGACAATCTTACTCTGGCAATCTTACGGAGAGCTGAGTTAGGCTTTTTGGGAGTAGTTGTTTTAACATATGTGCAAACGCCTCTCTTCTGCGGTGACTGCTGGTCAATAGCTGTCTTTTTGATTGAGTTGTAACCCTTCAAAAGTGCAGGAGCAGTAGACTTTTTAACAGATGTTTCTCTACCCTTTCTAACTAACTGGTTAAATGTTGGCATTCTTTCACCTCCATACTTTAAAATTTATATATAAAACCCGTACGGGTCTTATAACTGTTTTAAAACTGCCACAACGGCAGCGCCCACGTCAATTGAGCACAACTCGCCCAATTGTGTCATTGAATACTTGGTATCCACGGTTATTTTGCTTTTTTTACAAAGCTTTTCAAAAGTTTCTTTAATATTACGGTCTGCATCGCAAGCAAGGTAAACCATTTGAGCCTCACCGTTTAAAACAGCTTTTTTTGACTGCTTTAACCCGACGCAAACCTCACCTAAGTGAGTGTTCATTTTTGGTTTTGTTTTCCTCCGTATAAGCGGCCCGAGCCGCGTTCATACCCCGTGACAGTTTTTGCATCAGGGCATAGTACACCCATTAACCCACTATCACACGGAATACATTATAACACCTGAATTCAAGGTTTGTCAAGAGTTTTTTATTAAAAATTTCATTATTTTAAGCGGATTTGTGGCACTTTTTAAAAACGCAACAAGATATTGTGTAAAATGTTAATTTTCAACTTATTGTTGTAATTTTCTTTTGTTTGTGATATACTACAAGTGCAACAATTTTCCAATTAAATAATTTAAACACAGCAGGGGTACGCTATTGTAAAAAGCGTACACTCTTGTTTCTGTTCCTTGCTGTGGTAACATAGATTGGAAAGTTGTTGCAAACTTTGAAGCTCGAGATGCTACGTTTTTTGTGCGTAGTCTGTTTCAGGCTACGCATTTTTTAACTAAGGAGATATATTATGAAAAAACTGCTTTCGATAGTTTTACTTTTCTTAATTGTAACGACTTGCACCAACTGCAACAATTTATATTCAGGCGAAACTGCCTGTCAGGAATACTCACAGCCTGTTTTTTCGGAAGAAGAACAAATTACCACAGTATACATAACTGCCACAGGCTCTAAATATCACAAAGAAGATTGCCGCTATCTTACTTATAGCAAAATTAAAGTATCTTTAAAAGATGCTCAGGAAGCATACTATATTCCTTGTTCGGTATGCAACCCATAAAAAAAGGGGATGTAAATAAATTTACATCCCCTTTTTATTATTCTTCTGCTTGTGCAGTTTCTTCGCCGTTTTCAAACATTTTTGTTAAAACGCCTTCAGGATCGGAAATTGTGTTTCTGTCTTCCTTCGGAACAACTTCAACGTT
>CAZBJD010000146.1:0-2421 GCA_964492155.1 uncultured Eubacteriales bacterium | reverse complement strand
ATGAGCAAAGAGGGAAGATTTTTAATCTTTTGCATTGAGATATATAGGTCTGCAAAAAATCTAAGAGGAAAAGAAGTTATGCAGTTGTTTCAAAAATATAATGTGTGTGAATACATTATGGGATGTTATGGAGCATTGCATACCACTGGAACAAGTTATATTATCAACGATATAGATTTGTATATTGAAGCAAGACGAGTTGCTGTATAAAGAATAATTTTTTTGTCCCTGACTTGACAAAATCATATAATAATCACAGAACAAAAATGGAGGAATACATATGGCTTGGTACGATGAAGCAATATTTTATCATATATATCCGTTGGGAATGACAGGAGCACCTAAACAAAATTTTTATGGTGAACCGGAGCATAGACTAAACACCTTGCTTCCTTTTATTTCACAAATTAAAAAACTTGGCTGTAATGCACTCTATATTGGTCCTCTTTTTGAATCGGTAGGACATGGTTATGAAACAACAGATTATAAAAAGTTAGATACAAGACTTGGTACAAACAAAGATTTAACTAACTTTGTTGCAGAATGTCATAAACAGGGAATACGGGTAATTTTAGACGGTGTATTCAATCATACAGGACGGGATTTCTTTGCTTTTCAGGATATTAAGAAAAACAGGGAATCTTCACCTTATAAGGATTGGTACTGCAACGTAAATTTTTATGGTAATAATGAATATAACGATGGTTTTTCTTATGACAACTGGGGTGGATACAATTTGCTTGCAAAACTAAATCAGCACAATCCTGAAGTGAGAGAGTACATCTGCGATGTTATTCGTTTTTGGGTAAAGGAATTCGGCATTGACGGAATCAGACTTGATGCCGCAGATGTGTTAGACTTTAGTTATATGCAGATGTTAAGGCGGGTTGCAAATGAAGTCAAGCCTGATTTCTGGCTTATGGGCGAGGTTATTCACGGTGATTATATTCGTTGGGTAAACGGCGATACCCTGCACAGTGTTACAAACTACCATTTGCATAAGGCACTGTATTCCGGTCATAATGACCACAACTATTTTGAAATTGCCCATACGGTAAAGCGTTTGTATGAGATGGGCGGCAACAGACCTGATGAACTGAAATTATACAATTTTGCAGATAACCATGACGTTGAACGTATTTACACCAAGCTGAGCAACAAAAAGCATTTTATGCCTGTTCATATTTTGATGTATACTTTGCCCGGCATTCCGTCTGTTTACTACGGCTCGGAATTTGGTATTGAGGGCAGAAAGGAACGCGGTTCCGACGATTCGTTACGACCGGCTGTTTCCTACGAACAGTATTTGGATGCTGTGAAAGAAAATGACTTTACCAAACTGATTTCAAGATTAGGTGAAATACGCACTAAAACAAAAGCCTTGTCTTACGGAGACTATAAAGAACTGCTTTTAACGAATGGTCAGTATGCATTTGCAAGAAACTATGATGGTCAATCTGTACTTGTGACCGTGAATAATAGTGATGATGATTTTGTAATGAGTCTTCCGGCAGGAAATACAGGAGAATATGTGGGCGGACTTTCGGGTGAACACATACCGGTAAAAGACGGATGTGTGTCTGTGAATGTAAGGGCAAATTCAGGAGAAATCTGGTTGTCGGCGGGCATATCGGATAAACAACTGAAGCCGATAAAACTTAATGTTAATGAAAAGTCCGCAGAGATAATAAATCCGTCAGAAACAGTTAAAACTTCCGAAACTGTAAAAACGGAGGAACATAAGCTGCCTGCCGAAATTAAAACGAATTCCGATTTAAAACACGAAAAAACATTTGAAGAAATGACAGTAGAAGAACTTCAAGAAGCAATACTGGAGCGGATGAAACGCAACGGACCGGTTACAGAACGGATGAGAAAGGATGTTCTGGAAAATATTTATCACAATTCTCTGGTAACATGGATTAAAAGCTTTAACTGAACAAACATCAATTTAAGCGAGACGTCAGAACGTGATTTTTAATATAAAGAATAAGGAAATTTATGCTTTGTTCAAGATTATATTATACCACAAGAGCAGAAGCGGCTGTAATTCTTGAAAGATTTGCAAAGTTGGTGCAGTAATACAATAAAGGAGAAAATGAAATGAAAAAAATTTTAGCAACCTTAATGTCAATTGTAATTGTGATTTCCGCTATCGTTCCTGCTATGGCGGAGGAAACACTTTCGGATGATATTGTAATTCTTTATACGAATGATATCCATACCTACATTGATGGGAATTTAAGCTACGATGTAATTGCAGCTATAAAAAAGGATTTGGAAAAACAGTACAAATATGTTATTCTGGCAGATGCCGGTGACCATATTCAGGGAACGGCATACGGCTCTATGGATAAAGGCGAAAGCATTATTAAATTGATGAATGCTGCAGAATATGACGTTGCAACTTTAGGCAACCAT
>CAZBJD010000145.1:0-2533 GCA_964492155.1 uncultured Eubacteriales bacterium | reverse complement strand
CCCTTACACAGGGAAGGCATTTTTTGTAGGGACCTATGTGTCATTCCGAAAACTAAACCGCCTCCCGGGGCGTTCCTTGTGCTAATCTCTTGACCGATTATTTGAAATTTGGTATAATTTAAAGAAAAAACGGAGAAAAATTATGCACAATAAACTGACAAAAGCAGACATTGCAAAAATGCAGGAAGAAATTGAATACCGCGAGGTGGTACTTCGTCCTAAAATTTTAGAAGAAGTAAATGTTGCCCGCGGTTATGGCGATTTAAGCGAAAATGCCGAATATAAGATTGCAAAACAAGAGAAAAACCGAAACGAGAGCAGAATTCGCCATCTCAAAAATATGATTAAGACGGCGATAATAATTGAGGATAACTCAAAAGATGATGAAGTTGGGCTTTCTGATACGGTAACCCTTTACATTGAAGAAGACGATGTGGATGAAATTTACACCATTGTAACGAATATCAGAGTCGACCTTAGCGGAAACTACATAAGCTACGAATCTCCTGTTGCAAAGGCGATTTTGGGCAGGCACGAGGGCGACAGAGTGTTGGTTAAGGTGTCAGAGGAGTATAGTTACTATTGCGTGATTAAAAAAATTGAAAAAGGCGAGGAAGACCCCGACAGACCGATAAGAGGATATTAATAAATGTGAATAATTATTGTCAAAATCGTAGGGGCAAGTCAGAATTTCCCGCTACAAGTGAAATAATTATACAGCGGTTTCGTTATTGAGGCGTATTTACTCATATCTGGGCAAATCCACAATCTGAAAACTGTGGTTTGTTGCAGGAACAATTTTTTCAAAGATATCTTTTGTTTTCAGCTTTAAGCTTGAGGTGTTGATATTCGGGTGGCAGCCGATATATTCGCCTGTCATCAGCTCTTTATCCACCAAAAGCCTAACGTGGTTTTCTGTGTCATTTATAAGTCCTGTCACACTCACCGAGCCGGGAGTAATATCGAGATATTTTTCCATTGCCTCCGCATCTGCAAATGAAAGGCGGCTTGAGCCGATTTGTGCAGACAAATCCTTTGTTTTGAAAGGTTTTGAACCCGGCATCATCAATAGATAAAAGTCGGTCTTGGTACGGTTGCACAAAAACAGATTTTTGCAGATTTCGGCGTCGAGGGCTTTGTCAATTTCAAGGCAAAGCTCCATTGTGTTTGCCTCGTCGTGGTCAATCCTTTCATATTCTATATTTAATTTGTCCAAAAAGTCATAAACTTTGATTTCTTTCGGAAGTCTGCCCGTTTCATCGGCAGGACGTCCTTTTATTAATTTCAATTAAGTCATCTCCCTGCAAAATATTATACAACAAAAAAGCAGGGGCCGATGCCAATCATCGACCCGAAAAAAACGGGCGGATGCGGGCATCCGCCCCTGCAAAAAATAATTGTTCGATTAAAGCTGATTTTTCTTTGCAGCTTTTGATACCAACGGAGCTAACGCAAAGAGTGCGATGGCGTTGGGGAGAACCATAAACTGATTGAATGTGTCCTGAGTAACCCAAACAAGCTCGTTTTCCTGAACGATAGTACCGATAAATACAAATACAACTGAAATTATTGAATAAATAATTGTTGTTTTCTTGCCGAAAAGATATTTAAAGTTGATTTCACCAAACATATTCCAGCTGATGATTGTTGTGAAAGCGAAGAACATAAGGCAAACAGCAACATAAGCGTTACCAAGCCACGTGCCGAACACGCTGCCGAATGACATCTGAGCAACATTTGTTTTGTTAATGCCTGCATCTGCAATCATCTGTGCGTATGATGCACCGTCAGCTCCTGCAAGTGCACCGCCTGTTGTATATGTGCATGTAATAACAACGAGTGCTGTCATAGTGAGAACTACGAATGTATCGAGGAATACACCAATCATAGCAGCGACACCCTGATCGTGTGGTTTTTCAACGTTTGCCATTGCGTGAGCGTGAGGTGTTGAACCCATACCTGCTTCATTTGAGAAAAGACCGCGTTTTGCACCCTGGCTTACTGCCATTTTAAGTGCAACACCGAAAGCACCGCCGATTAAAGCCTGAGGCTGGAATGCATATTTGAAAATCATAACGATAGCTTCGGGAATTCTTACGATGTTAACTGCTAAAACGATAAGACCGCCAACAATGTATAAAACTGCCATAATCGGAACGATTTTTTCAGCAGTAGCAGCAATTCTCTGTGCACCGCCGATAACGATAAATGCAACAATAGCTGCAAGAACAAGACCTGTAATCCATGTGGGAACACCAAAAGCTGTGTTGATTGTAGCACCGATTGAGTTTGACTGAACCATACCGCCGGTAAATCCGAGAGAAATTACTGTTGCAATTGCGAAAAAGCCTGCAAGGAATTTTCCGAATTTGCCTTTAAAAGCAGCCTTTATGTAGTAAATAGGACCGCCCGCAACCGTACCGTCGGCATCTACAACTCTTGTTTCCTGAGCGAGAACTGCTTCTGCATAGATTGTAGCCATACCTAAAAATGCGATAACCCACATCCAGAAAATCGCACCGGGACCGCCGAT
>CAZBJD010000144.1:0-2615 GCA_964492155.1 uncultured Eubacteriales bacterium | reverse complement strand
AGGATGAAGTTATTATGAAAATTTTAATGATTGGTGCACACCAGGATGACAACGAGTTTGAAAGAGGAGGCTTGGCAAGCAAATACGTTAAAGCCGGCCACGATGTTTGCTTTTTAAGTATGTGTAACGGAAGCGGAGGACATCATATTTTAACTCCCGAAGAAACAACCGCAACACGTGCTAAAGAATCTGCAAAGGTAGCAGAACTTCTTGGTATCAGATACGATGTGTGGGATATTGAAGACTGCAATATCGTAGCTGACCTTGCAACAAGAAAACGCCTGATAAGATACATACGAGAGTATAATCCCGATATTGTTATTTCTCACAGACCGAATGATTATCATGCAGACCATCGTGCAGTTGGTCAGCTTGTTCAGGATGCATCTTATCTTTTAACAGTTCCTCACGAATGCCCTGATGTTCCTGCAATGAGATATATGCCTGTTATTATGTATAGCGAAGACAAATTTAAGTATCCTCCGTTCAATCCCGATGTTGTAATTGATGTGGATAGTGAAATTGATGTTAAATTCCGGATTGCGGACATAAATGTTTGCCAGGTTTACGAATGGCTTCCTTACACATACGGGGAGGAAAATGAAGTTCCCACCGATCCTGCAGAGCGTTTTGAATGGCTTAAATTTAAAGGTAATAACATTACTTTTGAAACAACAGATGAAGAAATTAATGCTTTGGAAGGCAGACAGGGATATGCAGTCAGATTTGCAAGAACTGCTGCACGCTTCAGAAAAGAGCTTATTGAACAGTATGGTGAAGAAAAAGGCAGCAAAATCCGTTATGCAGAAGCATATGAGCTTTGTGAATACGGTAAGCAGTTAACCAAGGAAGAAATGAAAGAGTACTTCCCGCTCTGAGAGGTGGATTATGACTAAAAAAGAACTTTTAAAACGAGTAGGTTCTGTAGAGCAGATTGGCGGAATTCGTGATTTCGTTTTTAACGACGGAAAAGCAAAAGGTGTTCGTGCAATCGAGGTAAACACGGGAAATCTTTGCTTTACCGTTTTGCCTGACAGATGTCTGGATATTGCTCAGGCAAGCTATAAAGGTACTCCTGTAAGCTGGATTTCAAAAACCGGAATAACCGACTCGCGATACTACGAAAAAGACGGAAGAAGTTCCTTAAGGGGCTTTGCGGGTGGATTGGTTTTCACATGCGGACTTAAAAATATCGGTGGCCCTACCGATACATACGGACTTCATGACAGGATTGCATTTATTCCTGCTGAAAAAGTAAGTGTTTTCGCTGATTGGGTCGGCGACGAATATGTTATGGAAATTTCAGGACAGATAAGGCAGAGCAGTGTTTTTGGTGAAAATATTGTAATTAAAAGAAAAATTAAAACAAAGCTTTTTGCAGACAGCTTTGAACTTGAAGACACTTTGATTAACGAAAATTTTGAAGATGAAAATATTGCTTTGGCATATCATTGCAACTTTGGTTATCCGCTTGTTACAGAGGGAGCAAGAATTATAAATGTTCCCGATGATATTGCTGATATCACGGCTCCTATCCATGGCAAGAAAGAAGAATGTATCGATGTTCTTCTTACAGGCGATTATCCTACAGTCGGTATCAAAAATGAAGAAATGTCGGCTTATATCACATATAAACGTGATACTTGCCCTGAATTTTTGATTTGGAAAATGCTTGGAGAAAGCGAGTATGTTGTTGGCTTAGAGCCGAGAACAACCAATTACGGCGGCAATAACATTATTAAAAATAATGCATTTGTTTCGCTAAAACCATTTGAGGAATACAAAACGTATATAAAATTTGAATTTAAAAAGGAGAAATAAGAATGGATTTTTTAAGCACAGTTAAAGGCAGCCTTTTGGAAGGATTTTATCCTGAAGGCTGGGATATGGAAAGAATTGATAAGTGCTGCGATAAAGGTGTAGCAAGAGAAGATTTCTGGCATAAGGATTTTAATCCTGTTGAATGTGAAACTCTTGCTGAATTCGATACTCTTATGGGTCACGAAATCGCAATGCAGATTAAAAAAGCTAAAGATGACGGTCAAAAGCTTGCTATGATTTTGCCGGTAGGTCCTATGGGAATGTATAAGTGGGCAGTATATTTCTTGAAAGAATGGAATGTTAAATGTGACCATGTTTACACATTCAATATGGACGAATGGTCAGATTCAGAAGGAAATACCTTGTCAAGCGACAATCCTGCATCTTTTGAATATAGTATGAAGCAGGCATTTTTTGATAAGCTTGGCGAAAACACAATTCCGCCTCAGCAGAGAAATTTTGCAACAAAGGAAAATCTTCCTACATATCCTGAAAAAATTGCAAAATTAAAAGAAGAAGGTGCAAAACTTGTTTTGGTATTCGGCATCGGCAGAATGTGTCATATTGCTTTCTGGGAACCGCAGTTCGGTGCAGAATTTGCAACTGTTGAAGAATGGAAAAAGCAGTGCTACAGAATCGGTGCCAAGCTCCATCCTTTAACAATCGAACAGAATGCCATTACAAGCTTTAAGAGCAGAACAACATTAGTTCCCTGCAGAGCTAACACAATAGTTCCTGCACTGATGTAACTGGCAGATTACATTATCGGCGGCTGCGACGTAATGGTGGGAAGA
>CAZBJD010000143.1:0-2670 GCA_964492155.1 uncultured Eubacteriales bacterium | reverse complement strand
ACTCAAGATTTACAGCTCCGGCTATCAACTGCCCATGCATCTCAAGCGAATTTGAGAATCCGCAGGGTGTTCCTGTATCAGCTATCGTATTCGGTGGCCGTCGTGCTAAGTGTGCTCCGTTGGTATATCAGTCAAGAGATTGGCAGCACGGTACATTCGTAGGTGCTATTATGGCGTCAGAAACAACAGCAGCTGCAGCAGGTGCAGTAGGTGTTGTTCGTCGTGACCCGATGGCTATGAAGCCGTTCGTAGGCTACAATATGGCATCATACTGGGGTCACTGGCTCGAAATGGGTAAGAAGCTTGGCGAAAAGGCTCCTAAGATATTCCACGTTAACTGGTTCAGAAAGGACGACGAGGGTAACTTTATGTGGCCGGGATTCGGTGACAATATGCGTGTTCTTCTCTGGATTCTTGACAGATGTGAAAACAAAGTTAGTGCAGTTGATTCTGCTATTGGTTATCTTCCTGAAGAAGGTGCTATTGATACAACCGATCTTGATATCAAGCCGGAAGTTTTAAAAGAACTTTTGAGTGTTGATAAAGAAATTTGGATGGAAGATGTTGTTAACCAGAAGGAATATTTTGCTCAGTTTGGTGACAGACTTCCTAAGGAAATAGCAAAGCAGCTTGAAATTCTCGAAAACAACTTAAAATAATTGAGTTACTGAAACGACCGTCGCTTGACGGTCGTTTTTTTAATTTGAATATTAGCAGTGCGAACATTAGTAGCCGAAGGCGATTTTTTTATATTATATCAATTTTACCGGAATTTACAACAAATATTTTTCCACAGGCAGCCGCCACCCTTATTTTTACATCTTTGTATATATCGGATTTAACCAACTCCTTATAAATATCTTTTAAATCTCCCCTGTTATCTGCAAGACATACCGGCAAATTTGCCTTTGGATTATTTTTAAGGAAATCAAGAACTAGCGGTTGCTTAATCTTATCCCCGAAAGTTGCATACATTATTTCATACAATCCGTTTTTTGAAACAGGACCCGATTTTTCGCGTTGATAAATTTCAAACCCAATCTGCTTAAATATTTCAAACGGTGAACGGTGCTTAAGTGTTTTTAACGTTTCTTTAAATGCACCGCTGTTATAAATCTTATCAACAGCCTTTTCTACCTTTTTCAGCAAAATTATATCATCTGCAGACATATCATTGGTAAATATCACCTCGTACGGCGGAAAAGATGTGGTTATAATTCCAAATTCCTTTGCTTCTTCCTTTAATTTTGTATTGTGCAATAACTTTAGAAATCCTAACTGAAGCATATCCGGCTTCAATGAATAAACAAAATTAAATCCATCAATAAAACTTTGAAGATTTTCTTTGGGCAGTCCCGCAATCAAATCCATATGCGTATGAATACCATTTGGAATTAAGTTAATCTTTTTCCTTATATCTTCTATGTCAAAGTAACGCTTAATGCATTTCATTGTTTCTTTATTGGTAGTTTGAACCCCTATTTCAAGTTGAACAAATCCTCTTGATTCAGCTAAAAGTCCCGCAAATTCTTCGGTTATAAGCTGAGGTGAAATTTCAAAATGGAACATTGTTTTGGCATTGTTATCATTTATGAATTTCAATATTTCACACGCACGCTTGTTGTTTTCATTAAATGTTCTGTCGACAAATTTAATCAACGGAACGTTATTGTCAATAAAAAACTTAATACCATTTTTCACATACTCAATATCAAAGTATCTGGTATTTCCCTCAGAAGATGACAAACAGTAGCTGCAATTAAAGCAACACCCGCGTGAAGTTTCAAAATATATAATTTTGTTTTGAAGAACTGTTAAATCTTCCTTATTGTAGGGAAACTTAATTTTCTGCAAATCCGTTTTGATTGCATCATTTAAAACAATCCGTGTCCCTTTACGATATATAAAATTAGGAATGTCTTCGTTAGCTTTCCCACTTGATAACGCAGAAATTGCACGTTCCCCTTCACCATATATTATTCCGTCAATGAATTCATATTTTTTCATCAAATCTTTATAATTATAGCCGGCTTCGGGGCCGCCAAAAATAATTCTCACATCAGGTTTAGCATTTTTCAGCATAGGAACAAGCTTTAAAGTAAATTCAACATTCCATATATATACCGAAAAACATATTGTACTGTATTTCAATTCGTTAAGTGCGGCATAGACATCAAAAATATTATCGTTTATACTGCATTCATAAATTTCACATCCTGAATTTTCTCTAAAGTATCTTAAAGCAAGGCTGGAATGGGAAAATTTTGAATTAGCCGCTACAACCAAAACATTATTTTTCAAAGTATTCTCTCCTTATAAATTTATATGAAAATTGTACCATATTTTCACAAAAATTTCATTCTTTTTTTTACTTTTGTTGAATTTGTACAAAAAAATTAAAAAAGTTTGTGTAAAAATACATTTGAAATTATGTAAAATTAGTATTATAATATTAGTTGACAAAAAATGAGATTAAATATGAAAGGATGAAGTCAAATGGCAGATTTACAACTTAAAAACATTTACAAAATTTATGATGGCAATGTTACAGCAGTTAGCGATTTCAACTTGGATATCGAAGATAAGGAATTTATTATTCTCGTAGGTCCTTCTGGCTGCGGTAAGTCAACAACGCTCAGAATGATTGCAGGTCTTGAAGAAATTTCTAAA
>CAZBJD010000142.1:0-2870 GCA_964492155.1 uncultured Eubacteriales bacterium | reverse complement strand
GCTACTGCACTTACTGAGGCAGGTTATGTTGGCGAGGATGTGGAAAATATTCTGCTAAAGCTTATACAGGCGGCAGATTATGATTTGAAAAAAGCTGAAAAGGGTATTATTTATATTGATGAAATTGATAAAATTACCCGTAAGGCTGAAAATGTTTCAATTACAAGAGACGTAAGCGGCGAGGGTGTACAGCAGGCACTTCTTAAAATATTGGAAGGTACTGTTGCATCGGTTCCGCCACAGGGAGGAAGAAAGCATCCGCATCAGGAATTTATTCAAATTGACACCACAAATATTTTATTTATTTGCGGCGGTGCGTTCGACGGGTTGGAGAAAATTATTGAAAAACGTATGGGAAACAAGGTGCTTGGTTTTGGTGCTGATATTAAATCAAATAACTTTGTTAAAAGCGGAGAATATCAAAATGTTCTCCCGGAAGATTTGCTTAAATTCGGTCTTATCCCGGAATTTGTAGGTCGTCTTCCTGTTGTAGTAACGCTTGATAAGCTTGATGAAGCAAGTCTTATAAGAATTCTTGAAGAACCTAAAAATGCACTTACAAAGCAGTATAAAAAATTGCTTGAGTACGATAATTGCGTGCTTGAATTTGATAAAGAGGCTTTAAAGGCAATTGCTAAAAAGGCTTTGGAAAGAAAAACAGGTGCAAGAGGGCTTCGTGCAATTATTGAAAGTTCAATAACAGACGTTATGTTTGAAATTCCTTCTCGTGACGATATTGAAAAATGTATTGTTACAAAAGAAGTGATTAACGAGGGCGCAAAGCCTGAACTTGTTATAAATTCAGAAAGAAGACCGCAGAGAAAACCTAAAACTCAGATGTCGGCTTCTAAAAATGAAACCGCATAACAAGAATTGATGCGTCCCTTAAAGGGGCGCATTTGTTTTTATTGGGAGGATAAAATGGAAATTAAACGCATTGTAACCGAACCTTTTGCCGAAAATTGTTATATTGTAAGTGATGATTTTAATACAGGTGTAATTATAGATCCGGGGGACAACGCAGAAAAAATTTCTTTATACTTAATGCAAAAGGGGATAAAACCAAAGGCTATACTTTTAACGCATGGGCATTTTGACCATGTTGGAGCTGTGAATTCTCTTAAAAAAGAGTATAATCTTATGGTGTATGCGAATATATATGAAAAAGGAATTTTAAGCGACCCGTCTATGATTTATGTGTTTGGCGGAAGCGGTAAAGCAATTGAAGTTGATAAATGGTTTGAAGACGAAGATGTTTTAACCTTCGGTGAACTTAACTTTAAGGTGCTTTATACGCCGGGACATACTGCCGGCAGCAGTTGCTTTTTGATTGAAAATCATCTCTTGTCGGGAGATACATTGTTTCGCGAGTCTGTTGGCCGCTGCGACCTGCCCGGAGGTTCGTATGATGCAATAACCAATTCCATTAAAAACAAGATTTTTTCTCTTGACGAAAAAACACTTGTTTATCCGGGACATGGCTCTATGACGGATGTTGGCTATGAAAAAATTTATAATCCATATGTGACAGGAGAGTAATATGCTTAATAGCTTAGTAGAAGTAAATGAATATGTATCACTTGCTCAGCAACAGGAGCTTGTTAAGTTGTGCGAAAACAGACATAGACAGGAAATTGACACAATTTATAAGAAAATAATTGAAAAAGGTTCTCACGTTGTTCTGGTGACAGGACCGTCTTCGTCGGGCAAAACCACGTTTTCAAATATTTTGTCGGGTAAATTTGATATGCCGCCTCTTGTGCTTTCAATTGATAATTTTTTTTACGGCTCTGACGAAATAAATAAAAGAGACGATGATATTGAAACGTTTGAAAGTATTGCGGCAGTAAATGTTGAACTTTTGAATGAGTGTATATATTCTCTTTTAAGATATGAACCCACAAATATCCCCCGATTTGATTTTCTTATTGACAGAAGCATTAAAAATGACAGAGTTGTGACTCTTCGTGAAGGTCAGGAGATTATTTTAGAAGGGACTCACGCCTTTAATGAAGTTTTAATGCCAAAGCTTGATGGAAAAGAAAAATTTAAAGCTTTTATATATGTGGGAACAGAATTTGATTTGGGTAACGGTGAAACTTTGTCAGGCAGGGATATAAGATTGATACGCCGTTCGGTTCGCGATCAGCTTTACCGCGGAAGTAAGGTTGACAGAACACAAACCCTGTGGGGTAATGTGGTAAGGTTTGAAAAAGAATTTATTTTGCCATATATGGAAAGTGCAGACAGCGTGTTTGATTCGTTTCTTGCGTATGAGCCTTGCATAATGAAAGGATATCTTGATGCTTTTTTAAGAGAGTGCAGCGATCTTGATTATACTAAATACATCCGTTCTTTAAATAAAAAAATTGCTGATTTTGCTGTAATTGATGAGGGTTTAGTCCCCAAAGACTCAATATTGAAAGAGTTTATAAAACGATAGAGGAAATTTTATAAAAAATTCACAAAAAGCCTTGACATTTATGTTAAATGTTGTTATAATATAAAAGTCGCAAGGCTCTACTTGCGGGTGTAGTTCAATGGTAGAACCCCAGCCTTCCAAGCTGGTCGTGTGGGTTCGATTCCCATCACCCGCTCCATATGCGCCTGTAGCTCAGTTGGATAGAGCAACTGCCTTCTAAGCAGTGGGTCAGGAGTTCGAATCTCTTCAGGCGCGCCAAATATCGTTGAGTGCCTTAAAATAGGGCACTAACGATATTTTAATATAAAAGCATTTGCGACAAACTTAATATGGCGGGTGTAGCTCAGTTGGTTAGAGCGCCAGATTGTGGCTCTGGAGGCCAAGGGTTCGACTCTCTTCATTCGCCCCATAAAAAAGCAACTCCGACAGGAGTTGTTTTTTTTATGCG
>CAZBJD010000141.1:0-2886 GCA_964492155.1 uncultured Eubacteriales bacterium | reverse complement strand
AATCCCTCAGTCAACTCCGTTGACAGCTCCCTTTACACAAGGGAGCCTTTTTATAGGTGTCATTTAAAAGTGTTGGAAAATTGCCGAAGATTTTCCAAACCCAATTTTTTATTGATTTTACTCACCAAAAAGCATTGTTTTTTTAAAAATTAATAAGCCCAAGGGGGTAAATGGTAAAAAGTGTCGGTTTCTAAAATAAAATAAAGTTATAGGTTTCAAGAAAAATATGTAAAAAATTATTTTTACTCTTGAATTTAATTGCCTCGTTAAATAATTTATCCAGACCTTCTCTGCTTTTTATCAGATAGTGTGGAAGCTTTGTTGCAATTTTAACTTTATCGCGTATTTTGTTTTTTTCAAAAATCTCGCCAATTAAAGCTTCGCTTCCCGGGTAGATGTATGCTGTGTCGAAATAGTTGACGCCTGCATTATATGCCGCCATTATTTCTTTTTCTGCTTTTTCAAAGTCAATTTTACCCATTTGGCTCTTAAATCTCATACAACCAAACCCTAAAATCGATAAATCATTTCCATATTTGTCTTTACGATAGTTCATATAATCACCTTTTTATAGCATAACACATATTAAATTTATGGGCAATATGTATTGAAAAGATGCTTAAAAAGTGGTATACTTGTATAAAATCTTGAAGGGAAGGTGTTTGGTGTGGATAAAGAAATCATTTTTAATGAGTTAGATTTGATTGAAGAAAAATATATTGATATTTGGGAAGATTTTTGTAATATAGAGAGTCCTACATCATGTAAAGAAGGCGTTGATAAGGCAGGGGAATATATCTTAAACAAGGCAAAAGAACTTGGCTTTGAAACAGAAGTTTTTGAGCAACCCATTTCCGGAAATGTTGTTGTGATTACTATGAATTCTGAAATAAATGAAAAATCAATCTGCCTTTCGGGACACATGGATACTGTGCACGAACTTGGTTCATTCGGAACTCCTGCGGTAAAAAAGGATGAAGAAAAAATTTATGGTCCGGGGGTTACCGACTGCAAAGGCGGAATTGTTTCTTCGCTTTATGCAATGGAAGCACTTTCAAAATGCGGATATAAAAAGCACCCTGTAAAGCTTTTGCTGCAGAGCGACGAAGAGGTAGGCAGCAGCTTTAGTAATAAAGCTACAATCAACTACATTTGCGAAAAATCAAAGGATGCAGTTGCGTTTTTAAATATGGAGTCAACTAAAATTCCGCATCTTTGTATTCAAAGAAAAGGTATAGCAAACTTTTTGTTTGAAATTGAAGGTGTTGAGGCACATTCTTCAAAATGTGCAATAGAGGGCAGAAACGCTATTTTAGAAGCGGCACATAAAATTATTGAGATTGAAAAGATTAAAGACCCGGAGGGGGTTACCTGCTGTTGCAGTATAATAAAAGGTGGTTCTGCGTTAAACACTGTTCCCGGAAAGTGCGAGTTTAATGTAAATGTGAGATTTTCTACAAACGAGCAGTATCTTATGATTAAAGAAAAAATGGAAAGCATCGCCCAAAAATCGGTTTTGCCGGATATAAAATGTACTGTGACACAAAAGACATACAGAACCGCAATGGAGCTTTGTGATAGAAATATAAATCTTTACAATAAGATAAATGAAATTTTTGAAAAATGGAATATGCCGGTTTTACCGCTTGAAAAGCACACGGGCGGGTCTGATGCGGCAGATGTTACTGCATGCGGAATACCATGCGTTGATTCTTTGGGTGTGCATGGCAGTTTGATTCACAATCCCGGTGAATTTGCATATTTGTCTTCACTTAAAGAGTCGGCAAAAAGAGTGGTTGCGTTAGCAATGGAATTGTAATGTAAAAAATATGTAAAAAAATATTTTTACTCTTGAATTTAATTGCCTTTTGTGGTAGAATAATTTCTGGTTTTTTAATCGCCGCATTTTTGCGGTGATTTCTTTGTGCTTTTTATGTATTTTAAATTTAAGGAGATGTTTTTATTGAGCACATTATTATCAGTTTCAATTGCACTTTTAGCAGGTCTTTTAATGACCAGAGTGTTTAAACCTTTAAAGCTTCCGTCGGTTACGGCATATTTGATTGCAGGTGTTTTAATAGGTCCATACTGCATGGGGGCACTCGGTATTGACGGACTTGGATTTGCAACCTCGGAAGCAGTTTCAAGGCTTTCGCTTATATCAGAGGTTGCTCTCGGATTTATCGCATTTTCAATCGGTAACGAATTCCGCTTGTCAGACCTTAAAAAGACAGGTAAGCAAGCTTTTGTTATAGGTGTTTTCCAGGCACTTGCCGCAACACTTCTGGTGGATCTTGCACTTTTGGCGGTACATAAAATTATGCCTGACAAATTAACAGTTCCGCAGCTTATCACGCTTGGCGCTATCGCAACTGCAACTGCACCCGCTGCAACCTTGATGGTTGTAAGACAGTATAAGGCAAAAGGTCCTTTAACAAGCCTTCTTCTGCCGATTGTTGCACTTGATGACGCAGTTGGTTTGATTGTGTTTGCCGTATCTTTCGGCATTGCAAAAACTTTGATTGTAGGCAGCGTTGATTTGGTTTCAATTATTATTAATCCTTTGGTTGAAATTGTATGCTCACTTACATTGGGTGCAATTATGGGCTGGATACTTACTCAGCTTGAAAAATTATTCAACTCAAATACAAACCGACTTAATCTTACAATTGCTTTTGTATTTTTAACAGTTGCCGTTTCAATGCTTGATTTTCATATCGGACCTGTTCACATCAGCTTTTCATCACTTCTTGTATGTATGATGCTCGGAACAGTATTCTGCAATATTTGTTCACTTTCACATGACCTTATGGATAGGGCGGATAAGTGGACATCACCGCTTTTTGCATTGTTCTTTGTAATCAGCGGTGCAGAGCTTGAGCTTGG
>CAZBJD010000140.1:0-2959 GCA_964492155.1 uncultured Eubacteriales bacterium | reverse complement strand
ACCTTCACCGGGCTCGCCTGCAAAATTGACACCTTCTTCTGTGTATGAAGCAGGAGTTTTTCCTTCTGCTTCCAAAGCTGCATTAACTTTTGTAAGAGACGGTGCTCCGTCAAAATGGTCGGAAATAAGATTTACAAGCTGACCTGCTTCAAATCCGGAATCACCGGGATCTGTAATTTTAACTTCCTTCGGTTTTACCAATGTAAGATAGTATGAACCCAAAATCATATCCTGTGTAGGAACTGTAACAGGTTTACCATCCTGAGGTTTTAAGAGGTTGTTAGCTGAAAGCATCAAAAATCTTGCTTCTGCCTGAGCCTCTGCCGAAAGAGGAAGATGGATAGCCATCTGGTCACCGTCGAAGTCGGCGTTATACGCTGTACATACCAACGGATGAAGCTTTAATGCTCTTCCTTCAACCAATACAGGTTCAAATGCCTGAATACCAAGTCTGTGAAGTGTAGGAGCACGGTTTAAAAGCACCGGATGCTCTTTGATAACTTCTTCCAAAACTTCCCATACTTCAGGGCGGACTCTTTCTACCATTCTCTTTGCGTTTTTAATGTTAAGTGCTAAACCCTTCTTAACAAGTCTTTCCATAACGAAAGGCTTAAAGAGTTCAATTGCCATTTCCTTAGGAAGACCGCACTGATAAATCTTAAGGTCAGGTCCTACTACGATAACCGAACGTCCTGAATAGTCAACACGCTTACCCAAAAGGTTCTGTCTGAAACGACCCTGCTTACCCTTAAGCATATCTGAAAGTGACTTGAGTGCACGGTTGCCGGGGCCTGTAACGGCTCTGCCGCGTTTACCGTTGTTAATAAGTGCATCAACCGCTTCCTGAAGCATTCTTTTTTCGTTTCTTACAATAATATCGGGAGCTTTAAGCTCTAAAAGCCTTGCCAAGCGGTTATTTCTGTTGATAACACGTCTGTAAAGATCATTCAAGTCAGATGTTGCAAATCTGCCGCCGTCTAACTGAACCATAGGTCTTAAATCAGGCGGAATAACCGGCAAAACATCCATAATCATCCATTCAGGTCTGTTTCCCGACAGTCTGAATGATTCTACAACATCAAGTCTTTTAATAAGCTTAATCCTTTTCTGACTTTGACCTGAAACTTCTTCAAGTTCAGCTTTAATCTGAGCCGAAATCTCGTCCAGATTGAGTTCAGAAAGCAGGATTTTGATAGCTTCAGCGCCCATACCCGCCTTGAACTTTTTGCCGTATTTGTCATAAGCTTCTCTGTATTCATTTTCGTTTAAGAGCTGCTTTTTAACCAACGGGGTTTTACCCGGGTCTGTTACAACGTAAGATGCAAAATAAAGCACCTTTTCCAAATCTCTCGGCGACATTTCAAGGATTAATCCCATTCTTGACGGAATTCCTCTGAAATACCATATGTGTGATACAGGAGCAGCAAGCTCGATGTGACCCATTCTTTCACGTCTAACCTTTGATTTTGTAACTTCAACGCCGCACTTATCGCACACGATACCCTTGTATCTTAATCTTTTATACTTACCGCAATGACACTCCCAGTCCTTCATAGGTCCGAAAATTCTTTCGCAGTACAAACCGCCTGTTTCAGGCTTCAATGTTCTATAGTTTATAGTTTCAGGCTTTTTAACCTCACCGCGTGACCAGCTTCTGATTGCCTCCGGTGATGCCAAGCCGATTTTTATAGACTTAAACTCGTATTTATCGGTTGCACTTACGTTTTCCGACAAAACAGTTCTTTCATTTTCCATAAACTTCAGTCCTTTCTGCCGACGAAGCATCCGCTTCATCGCAATATTAACAATTACTTTGGCAATTAGCCGTTGATGTCTTCAAAGTCAACAACGTTGTCAAATTCGCCGTCGTAAACCAAATTCTCCTCGAGAGCAAATTCGTCGTCTTCAGACTCTGCCTTTGCTTCTCCGTTTGCCAAAGCTTCTTCCTCTGCACGTTCTGCACTCTTACGGATTTCCGCAAGGATTTCAGGAGTAGCTTCAGGAGCTTCGATATCCTCATCATATTCTCTCAAGTCGATTTCATTATCGTCTTTGTCAAGAACCTTAACATCAAGGCAAAGGCTCTGCAATTCCTTAATGAGAACTTTGAATGATTCAGGAATACCCGGCTTCGGAACGTTAAGACCTTTAACGATTGACTCATATGTCTTAACACGGCCTACAACATCGTCTGACTTGATTGTCAATATTTCCTGCAAGGTATAAGCTGCACCGTAAGCTTCAAGTGCCCAAACTTCCATTTCACCGAATCTCTGACCGCCGAACTGAGCTTTACCGCCGAGAGGCTGCTGAGTAACAAGTGAATATGGACCTGTTGAACGAGCATGAATCTTATCATCAACAAGGTGATGGAGCTTTAACATATACATATAACCAACTGTAACAGGATTATCAAATTTCTGACCTGTTCTTCCGTCATAAAGTGTAATCTTACCTGTTTCGTCATAAAGCTCAGGTGTGCCGTTTTCTTTATCTGTTTCAACCTGCTTTGCAAGTTTTAACGCTTCTTTGATATCTTCTTCGTGAGCACCGTCAAATACAGGTGTAGCAATCTTCCAGCCAAGAGCTTTAGCTGCATAACCCAAGTGAACTTCCAGAACCTGACCGATGTTCATACGTGAAGGAACGCCCAAGGGGTTTAACACAATCTGGAGAGGTGTGCCATCCGGAAGGAACGGCATATCTTCCTGAGGAAGAACTCTTGAAACAACACCCTTGTTACCATGACGGCCTGCCATTTTATCACCCACAGAGATTTTTCTCTTTTGAGCGATGTAGCATCTGATTACCTGATTTACACCGGGCTGCAATTCGTCGCCGTTTTCTCTTGTAAATACTTTAACGTCAACGATAATACCCGATTCACCGTGAGGAACTCTAAGCGAAGTATCTCTTACTTCTCTTGCTTTTTCACCAAAGATTGCACGAAGAAGTCTTT
>CAZBJD010000139.1:0-3121 GCA_964492155.1 uncultured Eubacteriales bacterium | reverse complement strand
CGCAGTTAAAAAGTTACTTAAAGCATCTAAGCTTGCTCCGTAGGTATTCCCGAAATTTCCTCCGCCACCTACTTATTCTTCAAAAATACCTTTTCCAGTAGCCACTATATGCTTTTTATCGGAGTTTCCTACCTCAAAAAATCTCCAACATTCTTGCTCTTCGGTACAATCTGCAAAGATTTCTATGCATATTCCATTTGTAAAAACCATCTTCAAATCATTAAAATCATTTAAAAGTATCTCCTGCACAATCAAATCCTCCGAAGATAAATATTCTTTTATTTTTGCGTCCAAAGCATTTGACCCTTGTTTTTCCCAATCAAAATTATCAATATCAAAATCTTTTCCTTGTTCAATTTCATTGCAAGGGCAAAACATATCACCTTTTGCAATTAAAAGTTCATTTTCTTTATATATTCTGAAAAAACTATCAATATGAAGGGCATACTTTGGTGCTAAAACTTCTTTGACCGAAAATTTTCCGTTATCCTCTTTGTGAGCAACTTTATGTTTTACCATTTCTCCAACTCCGATATTAACCATAGAACCTGCTCTTGAAATATGTTTCAAGTTTTGTCCTTTAATAACATATATTTTTTCTTTAAAATTACACATGTTTTATACTCCTTTACTTATTTTTTACCAAACCAATCTTTAGCGAAGTCTAATATTTCCTGATATCCCATATTAAGTCCATGTATTGCATCGTGAAGTTCTCTTTGTTGCTTGGGTGTCAGTTTTAAACGCTTACCTATATCATTTGTCTGCCTATTTTGTGCTTTATTATTACGGGGTGTTCCCCTTTTTTGTTTATTAATATTTTTTATTTTTTTGAGACTTTTTCCTCTATCAGTTGTTTTATCGACAATTTTTGCAACATCAACTGCTTTATCTGCCACTTTGGCGATTTTAGCAGTATCTGCAATTTCGCCTAAAACAGGGATCATTCCAAGTGCATCAAGCCCTGCAGATGTAAAGTCTCCTCTTGCAAGGTCGACAGGAATTGCTAGAAGGTCTGCGATGGTGTCAACTCCAGGAACCAAAGATAACGCAGTTAAAAAGTTACTTAAAGCATCTAAGCTTGCTCCGTAGGTATTCCCAAAATCTCCTCTTTTTCCTCCACCCATTAAGCGACCCCTCGCTTTCTGGATTTTGAAAATTCGCTTTCAAAAGCGATAATATTGATACCCTTCTCTTTATATGGCTTGAAAATACTGTCAGGTGCTGCCCCATAAACAATAATTGTTTTTGGAGATAACCTTTGTACCATTTGGGCAAGTCCTGCTTTAAAAAAGATTTTATCTTCCTTGCGTTTAATGCATCCATGAGTCCCTACTGCGACAGTTTTATTTCCTTCTATACCATCAAAGCAAAAAGAAAACGTTCTTTCGTCGCCAAATCTCACATTGGGAATAACCTCTACACCATTATTCTGAAGCCACAACGCCAATGCTCTGCCCCTGCACAAGCACTGCATTTTTCACATTTAAACTTCAATAACATTATTGAAAATTGCAATGAATTTATCGTCAACTACCGCATCTTTGTGGTAATGCCCGAAGAACCATTTTTCACAAGAGATATTGTTTTTTATATCTTCAAGAAAATCTGTAAGTTTATTGATTTCATAAGTTGGAGCAACTTCTTTTTAAACTGATGTCGGTGCAGAGTGTGTTATAATATAATCAAATTGAAAACTGTTTTTGTCAAGATTATTCCCTGCCCTTTGATATTCTTCATCTGATGGCATTTCTTCTTTCCACCAGTTTTTTCCCTCGGTGCGATACTCTTTATCGTGAGAACTTCCTCCACCCATTACAAAAAACTTTTTGCCGCCAATTGTATAAACTTCTCCACGCATTAAATGATAAATTCCATCATCAACCTTGTGTGCAATTCCCCCGCAGAATTCAACTGTGGGAAGGTTATTTAACATATCAAAATTTTCGTGATTTCCATCAATAAACAAAGTTGTAAAGTTTTTTTCTTTAAGCCATTTTATCCAGTATTTTTCTTCATTGCTGCCGTCCCATACTCCACCGAAATCTCCGCATATAATTACATAATCATTTTTTGTCAATTCTTTTTGCTTAGGAAATCTCTTTGCAGAGAGTTTCTGAATGTCAACAGGGATATGAGTGTCGCCTGTTATATATATCATTTAATATCACACCTTTGTTTTAACAGTTGCAATTCACTTTGCAAAAACTCATTAAATTTATTAACAAGTCTTTGTTCGTTGTCTTCTTTAGTATGTTTTGAGGGATTGTATTCTGTATCTTCTGTAGGCATATAGCTTATAAAAGAAACCATATCTTCGGGATAACCGAAATCTGAATAAATGTCTTCAACCTTATTCAAAACATCTTTACCTGATTGATTTATCCCGTCTAAAATTATATATCTTAAAACTCTTTTACACAATTCGGCGTTGATACTGTCTAAAGATATATATCCCTCTATCAAAGTTATAACATTACTTTTATCCATATCTTCAAGAATAAACAATTCCACAACTAAGGATTCATCTTCAGATGCATTATGTTCAACCAATTTATGTGCATAATCAATTGCACAATTTACATCGATTATATCATTTTTTATTCCCCAGCAAATAATTTGCCAATTTAAATATCCAAAATACTTATCTACATCTATACTATACATAAAAAAACATCCTTTCATCGTGAATTTGGTTTGCCGGTGATTTTACCATTCGGTATAAATCTTCTGTGGGTAACACCTTTATCTTTATCTAATATCCATTCAAAGATGCCAGATTTACCATTTAAGCTTCCTTTTATTTGATACAATTTTCTTGTTTTACCGTCAGCACCCTTTAAGGGAAATGTCTTTGCCTTTCCAGCATAATTGTCTATAATATTCGGGAAAGCATGGTGGATATCTGTTTTAGTTGCTTTACCAACTCTACTGCTTTTAACAATGGGATTAGATATTTTCTTTGCTTTAGAACTTCTTTTAACTGCCTTCGCAGCATCCACAGCTTTGTCCGCCACTTTGGCGATTTTTGCAGTGTCTGCAATTTCGCCTAAAACAGGGATCATTCCAAGTGCATCAAGCCCTGCAGATGCAAAATCACCTCTTGCAAGTTAAGCGGGGA
>CAZBJD010000138.1:0-3231 GCA_964492155.1 uncultured Eubacteriales bacterium | reverse complement strand
ATATTTGTATGCCTTGTGCAACTCAGAATGAAATCGACGTTAAAGAAGCTGAAAAGATTATCGCTAACGGCACAAAATACTATATTGAAGTTGCTAATATGCCTACAACAGCAGACGCTATGGCACTTCTCCGCGGCAAAGGTCTTGTGGTTGGACCTTCAAAGGCAGTAAATGCCGGCGGCGTTGCAGTTTCAGCTCTTGAAATGAGCCAGAATTCAATGAGATACAGCTGGACAGCAGAAGAAGTTGACGAAAAGCTTAAAGCTATTATGATCAACATTCACAATGTTTCAATGGAAACTGCTGAAGAATACGGACTTGGCTACGACCTTGTTGCAGGCGGTAACATCGCAGGATTCAAGAAGGTTGCAGAAGCTATGATGGCTTACGGCATTATATAAGAGAATAAAAACGCACCTGCGGGTGCGTTTTTTGTATACAAAATAAAAAAACAATCATAATAAATCACGGAGGCGGTTGACTTGAAAAAGCTTTTAACAGTTATTATGATTTGTATGCTGCTTTGCTCGTGCTCGGGGAATACAGAGTATCGGGGAGATACAAAAATGGTGATAAACAATAAATTAGAGGCGATAGATATATTGCCTCTAATTTGTTGTTGAAATAACGGTTATTTTGTGATACAATATCATCAAGAGGTGACTGTATGAAAGGAATTATATTAGCAGGCGGTGCGGGAACAAGGCTTTATCCGTCAACTTTGGCGTGCTCAAAGCAGATGCTTTCTGTTTACGATAAGCCTATGATTTATTATCCAATGTCAACGCTTATGCTTGCCGGAATTAAAGATATTTTGATAATTTCAACTCCGAACGATATCGGCGGCTTTGAAAGACTTTTCGGCGACGGAAGTCAGCTTGGAATAAACATTACATATGCGGTTCAGAATGAGCCGAAAGGTCTTGCGGAAGCATTTATTATCGGTGAAGAGTTTATAGGCTCGGACAGTGTTTGCCTTGTGCTTGGAGATAATATTTTTTACGGTTACGGATTTTCTGAAAGACTTGAACGAAGTGCGGGGCTTGAGAATGGCGGCATAATTTTTGGTTATCACGTTTCAAATCCGAAGGATTTCGGTGTGGTTGAGTTTGATGAAAATAATAATGTTATTTCAATTGAAGAAAAACCTGAAAATCCAAAATCAAGCTATGCGGTTCCGGGCCTTTATTTTTATGACAATTCGGTTGTTGAAATTGCAAAGAATATTACTCCGTCAAAAAGAGGTGAGCTTGAAATCACCGACGTTAATATGGAATACTTAAGGAGAGGTGTGCTTAAGGTTGAGCTTATGGGCAGAGGTATGGCGTGGCTTGATACCGGTACTCATAAGGCGATGCTTGCAGCATCTAACTTTGTTGAAGCTGTGCAGACAAGACAGGGACTTTATATTGCCTGTTTAGAAGAAATTGCCTATAAGAAGGGCTATATTTCAAAGGAACAGCTTTTAAAACTTGCAGACCGTCTTTCTAAAACCGATTATGGAATGTATCTGAAAGGAATTGCGGATAATAAATGAGGATTTTAGTTACAGGAGCAAAAGGGCAGCTTGGAAAACAGCTTGTTAAAATTTTAAAAGAAGGAAAATCGGAAATCGGAGAAATCCCTGCTGATTACATAGATGCACAAATTACCGAAACAGATGTGGGCGAGCTTGATATTACAAATAAAGAGGAAGTTCTGGCTTTTGGTGAATTTGACATAATTTTCAACTGTGCAGCGTATACAAATGTTAATAAGTGCGAAGATGAAGAAGCATTTGCTTATAAAATCAACGCCCTTGGTGCTGAAAACCTTGCACTTTTAGCGAAAAAGACAGGTGCAAAGCTTGTTCACGTTTCTACAGATTATGTGTTTGACGGTGAAAAAACGGGAGTTTATGAAGAAGAAGATAAGTGTTGCCCTGTGAGCAGCTACGGAAGAACAAAGTATGCGGGGGAACAAAAAATAGCAGCTGCTTGTGATACATATTTTATTGTAAGAACTTCTTGGCTTTATGGCTATTACGGAGGAAATTTTGTTAAAACCATAATAAAAATTGCTGCTGAAAATGAAAGTATCAAGGTGGTAGCTGACCAGTTCGGTAATCCTACCAATGTAAATGATTTGGCACATCATATGTTGTTGCTTGCATTAACGGAAAAATATGGTATTTATCATTGCACAGGCGGCGGCGTGTGCTCGTGGCACGATTTTGCAACAGAAATCGTGAAGGTGTTCGGAATAGAGTGCGATGTGAAAAAATGCACCACAGAGGAATATCCTACACCTGCAAGAAGACCGAAAAATTCCGCACTTTCCCATAAAAATTTAGCTAAGGCGGTTGGAGATAATATGCGAAACTGGAAGGACGCACTTTTGTGTTTTGCTGAAAATGTTGATAAGGAGAATATGAATTGAGTAATTTTACTTTTGAAAAAACTCCCATTGAGGGATTAGTTGTTATAACTCCAAAAGTGTTTGGGGACGACAGAGGATATTTTATGGAAACCTACCGCGAAAAAGAGTTTATCGATGGCGGAGTTAATGCAAAATTTGTTCAGGATAATCAGTCAAAATCCAAAAAAGGTGTTTTAAGAGGTTTGCATTTTCAGAAAACCAAGCCGCAGGGTAAATTGGTAAGAGTTTTAGAGGGTGCAGTTTATGACGTGGCAGTTGATATAAGAAAAGACTCTGAAACCTACGGAAAATGGTACGGAGTTTTGCTTTCCGAAGAAAATAAAAAGCAGTTTTATGTGCCCGAGGGCTTTGCTCACGGATTTGTAGTTGTGTCGGATAGTGCAACCTTTGCTTATAAATGCACAAATTATTATGACCCTGCCGACGAGGGGGCAATTATCTATAACGACCCGACACTTAACATCAATTGGAACGAGTATTATGACGGAGAGTTCATTTTAAGCGAAAAGGATTTAAAAAACCCGCCGTTTGAAAAATAAGAACCCGACCCGATAACGCAATCAAAGATTGCGGTCGTATACCCCGGGAACTTGTTATATTCACAATAAAATAAGGGGCTGTCTCAATAATCTAAACTTATGTATAATTATTCCACTTATAGGGGGCATTCACGAATGCCCCGCGGGCGGTTCGTGAACCGCCCCTACGATTTTGAATATTTATACAAAGAAAATGATTATTGAGACAGCTCCTTTGCTACATTATTGAAGAGTCAATGCAATCGTATGCACTTAAAAATTCTTTGATGAATGA
>CAZBJD010000137.1:0-3304 GCA_964492155.1 uncultured Eubacteriales bacterium | reverse complement strand
CCCTGGAAACCTGCAACAATAACGATATTCTTCTTGTCAAGCTCCATTGAAATTCTTTCGCTGTCGATTTTATGAATTCTTGCATGAGAATAATGACTGTCTGTTTTCATTCCAACCTGCCAGCCTGTAAGCGAAATTACAGGATAGCCCAACTTTTCAATAGCCATTGCAAGAAGTGCAATTGAAATCTGCTCACCTGTTGAAAGGAGCATATCCATTTCTCTTTTTGAATGATTAGGATTGATTTCATTTGCCTTTTCAATCAAATCGTCTGTTGTATCGCCCTGAGCTGAAACAACAACGATAACGTTATTACCCTTTTTGTATTCGTCGGTAACTCTTTCGGCAACATTCATAACTTTTTTAGCATCAGCAACCGAAGATCCTCCGAATTTCTGAACTACCAAACCCATATTAACACCACTTTCTACAATAATTTTCTTATTACAGCTTTAAAGTCTGCTCCGCTTTTTGCAAGTGCAGCTTTATTATCTTCAAACGCTTTTTCATTCATTTCGGTTGTTATAAATGCGATATCCTCTGCATCTGAAACAACCTCTAAAATTTCAAAGTTGTTTTTTGCCTGTTCCACGGTAATACCCGATACTCTCACGTAAAACATTGATGAAGTATCCTCAATATCAATCATCATATTTTCCGCGGGTTTTTCCCATGTGTACTTAGGTGCGTTTCCCTTTTGCTTTGCAATATCTATAACATCTGCCACAACTGCACTGGCTGTAGGGAATTTTCCTGCACCCTTTCCGTAAAACATTACTTCATCGGTTGCATCTCCCATTACCATAACTGCGTTAAATACATCAACAACTCCCGAAAGAGGATGGCTTTTTGAAATTACCATCGGGCTGACTCTTGCAAATGTTTTACCGTCGCAGACCTTACCGTGACCGATTAGCTTGATGGCATAACCTGCTCTGTCAAGTATCTTAACATCTTCCTGCTTTATATTTCTGATACCCTCGGTATGAATTTTGTCGCAATCAGTTTCATATCCCGATGCGATTGACATTAAAATTGCAATCTTACGCATCGTATCCAGCCCGTCAACATCTGCCGAAGGATCACGCTCTGCATAACCTTTCTGCTGAGCCTCCTTTAACGCATCGTCAAACGAAGCACCTTCTTTAAACATTCTGGTAAGAATATAGTTTGTTGTACCGTTCACAATGCCCCATATATCTGTGATATTGTTGGCTGCAAGGCAGGTTCCCATAGGTCTTAAAACCGGGATTGCTCCGCCGACTGACGCCTCAAACATATAATATGAATTATTTGCTTTTGCGGTTACCATAAGGTCAGTACCGAAAGCCGCCACAAGCTCTTTGTTTGACGAAACAACGCTTTTGCCTTTTTTAAGTGCTTTTTCCGTAAAAGTTCGTGCAGGCTCTTTTCCGCCAATGGTTTCAACAACAATACTTATGCTGTCATCATTTAAAATCTCGTCAAAATCCTTTGTAAAGAGTTTTTCATACTTATGACCTTCAAAATCTCTGATATCAAGGATTTTCTTAACGCATATTTTTTCCGAAAGGCCTTTATTTATGGTTTCGGCATTTTTTTCAATAAGTTCAACAACACCCGAGCCTACGACGCCAAAGCCCAAAACTGCTACGTTAATCATTTCTGTCCTCCGAGTAATTTTTTCTTTTGCTTTAATGTAAGTCACCCTTTGTGAATTTTTATGTATATTGGTATAAAGAATAACTTTTCTTAAAGCAAAACGTTTAATAGAGTAATTATATTATTTAAAGCAAAAAAAATCAAGGGATTTTTATTATTTTTTTGCTTTTTTATTGAAAAAAAGTATATTTTCTGCTATATTTAAATAGAAAGAAGAATTTTACATATACTAAATCCCGAATTCAGGAGGACGGAAATTTTGAAAATATTTGATTTAACACCCGAAAAATATATCCACTTTATAGGCATTGGCGGAATAAGTATGTCCTCTCTTGCGCTGATTGTAAAAAAAGGCGGATTTAAAGTTTCGGGAAGCGACATAACAAAAACTCATATTACAGACAAACTTGAGCAAAACGGAATTGAAATTTTTATCGGTCAGAATGCAGAAAATATTAAATCTCCCGATTTGGTTGTTTACACTGCTGCGATTTCAAAAGACAATCCGGAATACGTTGAGGCCGTAAAAAAAGCAGGAAAGATTGTTGAAAGAAGCGTCTTTTTGGGCGAGCTTATGAAAGCTTACGGCTGTCCATGCTGCATTTCGGGCACTCACGGCAAAACCACAACCACATCAATGGCAGCTCTTATTATGATTGCCGCACAAAAAGACCCGACTGTGTTGGTCGGCGGCGAGGTTAAAGCAATCGGCGGCAACTTAAAAATAGGCGGCAAGGATATTTTTGTAACCGAAGCCTGCGAATATGTTGAAAGCTTTCTGGAATTTCATCCTCAAAAAGCCGTTATTTTAAATGTCGACGCAGACCATCTGGATTATTTTAAAGATATTGACCATATTATTTCGGCATTTAAAAAATTCACTGCACTTGTTCCGAAAAACGGCAGCGTTATTGCCAACGGCAGCGATAAAAACACTTTGAAGGCAATCGAAAACGCCAAATGCAAAGTGATTACCTTCGGCATCGGAGAAGAATTTGACTGTCATGCAAAAAATGTTATTTTTGATAAAAACGGATTTGCTTCCTACGACCTTTATTATTTCGGTGAAAAGCTTTGCAATATATCTTTAAGCGTTCCCGGTAAGCACAATGTTTTAAACAGTCTGGCTGCCGGTGCGATGTGCCTTGACGCCGGATGCGACAGCAATGCAGTAAAAGAGGGCTTAAAAAACTTTAAAGGTACAGACCGCCGTTTTGAAATCAAAGGAAACTACAAAGAGTGTACCGTGGTTGATGATTATGCTCACCACCCCACTGAAATTACGGCTGCACTTACAACGGCGAAAAATTTCGGTCATAAAAAAGTAATTGCCATATTCCAACCCCATACGTATACCAGGACAAAGGCACTTTTAAACGAATTTGCAGAAAGTCTTGCCCTTGCGGACAGAATTATTGTTACAGATATATATGCAGCACGTGAAATTAATGACGGTACTGTTTCTTCAAAAGACCTTGTTGATATAATGGTAAAAAACGGTTGCGATGCGACTTACATTGCAGAATTTGACGATGTTGTATCACACATTAAAGAAACCTGTTCCGGCGACGAGCTTATTATGACCATCGGTGCAGGACCTGTGTATAAGGTAGGAGATAAACTTATAAAATAAGGGATGTAAAAAAGCCCAGAACACAAAAAA
>CAZBJD010000136.1:0-3331 GCA_964492155.1 uncultured Eubacteriales bacterium | reverse complement strand
CAACCCATTTGGTTCCTTTGTCAACAGGGATTGATATGATTGAATGCACAATCCGTTGTGCCTTGGGGGAAGCCCCCGATGTTACTCCCAAATTCAATAAAGGCAGCGCCATAAGATATTTTAAAACCAAAGAAGGCACAATCAAAAGCATCTCAGGCGTAGAAGATGCCCAAAAAATCGACGGTGTAAAAGAAATAACATTTACTAAAAATATTGGCGACGAAGTTGGAGAGGTTAATAGCTCTACCGATAGAGTGGGTTTTGTAATAGCCCAGAGCCACACTGCCGAAAACGCAGTAAAGATATGCGAAGATGCAATTAAAATGATAAGAATTGAAGTGGAATAAGGGGAAATTTTATGTGAATATAAAAAATGCGGATTATGTAAAGTAAGAAAAGAAAACTTTTTAGATAAAACATTTGTTTTGAAGGGGTCATTATGGATTTAAAAGGAAAAAGACTTCTGATTCTCGGCGGAAGTTTGTGGAAAGATCAAATAAAAAAAATTGCAGATGATAAAGGCATAACATTGATAGCAACTGGAAACGACCAAAATGCCGGTATATTTGAAATTGCAAACGAAAGTTATAATGTTAATTCTACTGATATTGATGCAATGAAAAAGCTTATAAAAGAGAAAAAAATTGATGGCGTTTATATGGGGGGAAGTGAGCCTGTAATTTCTGCTGCAAGTGTTTATGTAAATGAAATGGGATTACCTTGTTATTGCACAAAGCAACAGTGGGAATATTTGCAGAATAAGAGCAATTTTAAAAATCTTTGCATTAAGTTTGGCTTGCCGGTTGCTCCTAAATATGAAGTAGATTATGGCAAGATACAAGAGCAGGAAAAAGATATTGATTTTCCTGTTATTACAAAGCCGACAGATGGTAGCGGAAGCACGGGCTTTTCAGTATGCTATAATGCAGAAGAACTGAAAAGAGGATATGAAATAGCATCAAAAGCTTCTTTTAGCGGCGGTGTTATAGTGGAAAAGTTTGTTAAAAATGACGGAATAGTTGTATTTTACACTTTAAGTGATGGAAAACTTTGTTATTCTGGAATTGAGGACAAGTATCCGGTTAAATACGAAAAGCAGGGCAGTTATGTTGCAGGAATGTTTGTGTTTGAGAGTAAATTAAGCTCAGAATTCCGTGAAAAATACGAAGAAAAATTATCTCAAATGTTCTCATCTATCGGAATGAAAGAAGGTTCTGTATGGATTGAAGTCTTCTATGACAACGGGAAATATTATTTCAACGAAGTAGGATACAGATATGGTGGCTCTATTTCAATATATCCTGTTGACTATTTGCACGGCATAAATCAAGTTGCTGCCGACATAACTTATGCTTTGACAGGGAAAAGCAAAATTCATGGGTACCCATCCCTTGTAAGAGATGATGTTCCTGAAAGAAAGTATTACGGAATATATGCCATTCATGTAAAGCCTGGAGTGATACGTGATATTTGCGGAATTGATGAAATGATGAAATTTGAAAATATAGTAACTGTTCCGGTTAATAAAAGTATTGGTTACAAAGTAGAAGACAGCGGTACATTTGCACAGGTTGTGGCATTGGTGCATTTTGTTTTTGATGATAAAAAAGAATGTTGTGATATTTTAAACAAAATACATGATACAATTAAAATTATTGATCAAGATGGCAATAATATGACAGTTAAAAAATTGGATTTTTAATAAGGAGAAGAGTATGAAAGTAAAAGAGATAGATATATTGGTGCTTTCAAGTGAAGATATAGAAAAAGTATTTTCAGGTAAGGTTGGGCATTTTCTTTCGGTTATAGAAAATTCATTTCGCAAATACAGTGAAGGAAAGGCACTTTTGCCTGATAAAATATCTCAGATTTTTGATGAAGAAACTCAGAACAGATTAAATTGTCTTCCTGCAACATTGCTTGATGAAAAAATCTGCGGTGTAAAATGGATTTCGGTATTCCCGACAAATGCACTAAAAGGTATGCAGAATGTTTCGGGTGCTATGTTGTTGTCCGAAATAGAATCAGGGTTTCCGGTAGCAGTTATGGATTCGGCATTGTGTACTGCATTCAGAACTGCAGCGGTTGGCACAGTTGCAGCTAAATACCTTGCAAAAGCTGATACTCAAAGCATTGGTTTAATTGGTGCAGGTGAAGAAGCAAGAATGCATCTTTCACTTTTAAAATATACATTCCCCAGAATCAATAAATGCTATGTTGGTGCAAAAACCACTGAAGAAGAACTGGCATTTATAGAAGAAATAGGAGCTGTCTTTACAGATATTGAATTTCATTCTTGTAATACAAACCTTAAAGAAGCGGCAGTTAATTCTGATATTATTGTTACTGCAACCAGTGCACAGGCACCGCTACTGAAAGCAGATTGGATTGGCAGATGTAAACTATACATTCACGTGGGCGGCTGGGAAGATGAATTTGAAGTTGCTCTCAAGGCAGATAAAATCGTTTGTGATAAATGGGATTGCGTTAAGCATCGTACACAGACTATCAGCAGAATGTATAAACAGGGTATTTTAAAGGATGAAAATATTTATGCCGACTTGCAAGAAATTATAACCGGCGAGAAAAAAGGCAGAGAAAACGACGAATTTGTGTATTTTAATTCGGTTGGACTGGCATTTGTGGATATATATCTTGCGAATGAAGTATACCGTTTGGCGAAAGAAACAGGACTTGGAAATGTTGTTCCTTTGCAGACTGAAAATCATTACAAGTACGATACTTTTAAAAAATAAAGGCGGATTTTTATGACAATTTTAAAACTTTCATCATATTGCTATCCTGAGCGAATTGCCTCATCACATTTGGCAAAAGATTTGCAGGATGCTTATGAGGCGGCAGGGATTGTGTGCGAAATTCACACTCCCACTCCCACCCGCGGTATTGACAGCGAGACAAGGAAAAAGTATAAAAAAATAAAGTACGAAGAATTAAACAACGGATATGTGAGAATTCACAGATACGCTATGTTTAAAGAGCCTAAAAACTCACTTCTTCGTGCGTTTCGCTATACCCTTTGTATTATCCGCGGCTTTTTTGCAGGACTTAATGCAAAAGATGTTGATATTTACTATGCCTCAAGTACGCCCCCTATTAATGGGCTTATGATGGCTATGCTCAAAAAGTTCAAAAAATTTAAAATTGTGTATAATCTGCAGGATATTTTCCCCGACTCACTGGTTCATACAGGTATGACCCAAAAAGGCTCAATTTTGTGGAAAATCGGAAGATGGGTTGAGAATGTTACATACAATGCCGCTGATAAAATCATAGTAATTTCCGAGGATTTCAAGAAAAATATTATGGAAAA
>CAZBJD010000135.1:0-3377 GCA_964492155.1 uncultured Eubacteriales bacterium | reverse complement strand
ATATTCACGAATCAAAATATGCACATGGTACAGCAGATTTTATATCAAAAATGCAAATAGCTTTAAAAGAGTGTTACGAGTCAGAATATTGGTTGGAACTGCTTAATCGAACAGAGTATATTTATGATGAACAATATAAATCAGCAATAAATAGTTGCGGACAAATTCGCAGAATGTTGATTTCATCAATTAACACAGTGAAAGAAAAACAAAAAAATAAGGAGAGATAAATGTGGGATTGATTATAATTATAGTGTTTGTAGGATTAGTTATTTCTTATGTATTAGCAGAAGAGTTTATTGAAATTGCATCAAAAAAGGGATATTCTAACAGAAAATATTTTTGGTATTGTTTTTTGTTTGGGTTAGCAGGATACTTAATGGTTATTGCTTTGCCCACTATAGAGGAAAGTGTTCAAAAAAAAGATTTTAGCGCTGAAAAGAATAATGCAATAGATAAACCTGAGGATAAAAATGAATATATCGGGAATTTTCCGAAATTTGATTTTTCGGATGAAGACGGATTAAAACAGTGCCCAAATTGTGGAACATGTCATGATTCTGCGTATGAAGTTTGTCCGGCATGCAAGTATACATATAACAAGCAAGAGGGTTAAAACTTGTCATCTAAAATGTTCACTTTTTCTAGAATATAAAAAATAATAATGGAGTTAATTATGGAACTGAAAATTTTTAACAATTCAAATAACGAAATAAAAAAGCTTCGCACACAGACATTTGTAGTTGAAAAAAACGTTCCTCAGGAAATTGAATTTGACGGGAAAGATGCTGATTATATGCACTTTTGTCTGTATGACGGCGATATGCTAATTGCTTGTGCCAGGATAAATGCTGAGGCGAACCATCTTCACGCAGGGCGCGTTGCGGTGAAGTCTGAACTGAGGGGTAAAGGCTATGGCAGACTTTTGTTTGAGTACATTGAAAAGTATGCTAAGGAAAATGGATTTAAAGCAATAGAGCTTGGTGCAATAGAAACTGCGGTAGAATTTTATAAAAAAGTTGGATTTGAAACAGTCGGAGAATACTTTACGGAAGCAGGCTGGCCGCACATAAATATGGTTAAAAAGATTGCCTTGTAGGCAATCTTTTTAAATAACTTTTATTTCACCGCAAGCAATTTTTGTGCCTGAATTTCCTGATGGCTGAGTTGTAAAATCATCAGGTGCGGAATGGACAATTACTGTTTTACCTACAATTTCTTTAACTGAAAATCTGTCTGTTAAAAAGGCAGAAAAGGCGAAACCGTTTGAACAGAAAAGCGGCGGCATATCACCTGCGTGGTATGGATGAGGGCATTTTTCGGGGTTGTAATGCGTCATCGCATCCGAAAAAGGATCAGAGCTGTTTCCGTTGCAACTTGAGCCTTCATGAATGTGAAATCCCAAGACAGGCTTGTGACATCTGTTCGTTCCCTTGGGGAGACCCGATACTATTGCAGCAACAATAACGCCGAATTTTGTCTGATAAAAATAAACTTCTCCGTTTATATCAGGATATGAACTGCTGCCTTTTATCTGAGCCATCGCCTGTGGTTTTTGTCTTAAAAGAGATATTATATTTATGTTAAACAAATTAAATCCTCCTTATAGTACAGTTTATGAAAATTGATAAAATAGTGTTAAAATTATTGTATTTAAAAAATTTTTAATAAAAACGTTGACAAATATTAAAGTCAATGTTAAAATATTATCAATGAGTTAGTTGAGGCTAACTTGAACTGTTGCGTGAATGGCAAGGAGGAGTAGCGTGAGTATTGTAATAGTCGGCGGGCATGACCGAATGCATTGCAGATACAAAGAAATATGCAAAAAATATGGTTGCAAATGTAAGGTCTTTACACAATGTCCCGCAAATTTTCAAAATCAGATAGGAAGTCCCGATGTTATTATTGTATTTACAAAAACAGTGGCACACAAAATGCTTTATGCTGCATCATTGCAGGCAGAAAAGACAGGGGCGGTTATAAAGCATTGCAATTCGTCAAGTGCATGTGCGTTGAACGAAGTATTGTGTGAGCATTTTAAAGGGGCATAAAATTTTTTGAAGTTTGGTTAGTTTTGACTAACCAAACAAACGAGGTGTGTTTATGTTGGAAAACTTAATAGCATATCATTGCGGTCCGGCACTTGCGGGAATTAAGCCTGCGAATATTGCGTCGTGCAGCAAGATGCAATTCCCGGATGTATACGATGACATTGAAAAAATCAATAATCAGCTGAATGTTAAAGATATCTATGCCGAAATTATATGCGAATGTGATAAAAGGGCACTTGTGATGGTATATCGCAAGAAAGTATTGGAAGATCACCTGAAAAAGAAAGAAATGCAGCGATTTTTATCTGAATACGGTTATTTGCAAGATTATAACTTGAAAGAATACATTGCTTTTTTGAAAACGCGGCTTTCAATGGGAGAGTTCCCGCACGAAATTGGTGTATTTCTCGGCTATCCTTTACATGATATTTACGGGTTTATCAATCATAGAGATGAAGGCTGCCTGTTAATAGGCGAATGGAAGGTTTATGATGATGCGGAATATGCAAAGAAAATGTTTTTAAGATATAAAGCTTGCAGAAATGCAATAGTTAAAAGATTAAACAACGGATGTTCGCTTGCACAGATATTCTGTGCAGCTTGACAAATATTAATTTCATAAGGAGGTTTTACATAATGAGTAAAACGGCAATTATTTACTGGAGTGGTACAGGCAATACCGAGGCGATGGCAAATGCTGTCATGGAAGGAGTAAAATCTGTAAATCAGAATGTTGCTTTGTTTAATGTGTCAGAAATTTCAGTAGCGGAAGCGTCAGATTATGACACGCTTGTTTTAGGATGCCCGTCAATGGGGTGCGAGGTGCTTGAGGAGTCGGAATTTGAACCTTTTTTTGAAGAGCTTGAAAAAAACCTTGCAGGTAAAAAGGTCGCTTTATTCGGCTCGTATGGCTGGGGAGACGGTGAGTGGATGAGAAACTGGCAAGCCAGAGTTGTCGATGCAGGTGCAAATCTTATTGTTGATGAAGGATTAATAATTAACGAAACACCTGACGATGTAGGTTTGGAGCAATGCCGTGGATTGGGCAGGTTGGCAGCAAAAGCGTAAATTGGAGCGATGTACCGATAAGTACATCGCTTTTTTGTGATAATCGACGTTATATTATTGAATATTGGCGGGATTTGTGTTAGAATAGATTTAACAAAGTTAAATCTATTCAGCTAAATTCGCCTGACGGCGAGCTAAATGTGCTTCGCATACTAAAAGCGAATTTGATTTAGCTGCTCCAAAGGAGTTATTTAGCTAAAAGCCCTCCTTGTGTAAAGGAGGGTGGCACGCAAAGCGTGACGGGAGGATTGTAAA
>CAZBJD010000134.1:0-3378 GCA_964492155.1 uncultured Eubacteriales bacterium | reverse complement strand
TTGCCGGAGGAACCAGACCTGTTTCTGCACATCTTGTTATAACACAAATTGGTTAGTTTTCTTTATATGTATTATTAAGAACACAATAAGTAACGATATGAATAGTGAATTTAAATAATAAAATGGGATGTTTTGATTTCACAAAACATCCCATTTTCAGTGGTGCACCCGGGGAGACTTGAACTCCCACGCCGTTACCGGAACATGGACCTGAACCATGCGCGTCTGCCAATTCCGCCACGGGTGCGTATTTAGTTTTACCTCAAAAATTTTACACGGGAGAGGAAACCCCGAGGGAGAGCGAAAGCTTAATCTCCATATATGAAAACGGGAAATCCGATTTCAACTTCATTATTTTAACATAAAATGCAGGAAAAATCAAGGTTTTTCCTGCATTTTTGTAAATAAATTTTCTAAATTACTGTTTCTGGTCTTTAGTAACCTTGTTAAGTATAACTGTAACGAGAATTATAACTCCGATAACAACTAAAATGCCGAGCATACCAAGACCCATATATTTAAGATTGTAAATAAAATTCATTGGATTGAATTGCATAAAATTTGCCTCCTTTTACATAAAGAACTTAAGTATCAGACCGCCTGCAATAACGGAAGCAATCTGTCCGGATACGTTAACACCCATAGCCTGCATAAGAATGAAGTTCTGAGGGTCTTCTTTTAATGCCATTTTGTGAACAACCCTTCCTGACATGGGGAATGCAGAAATACCTGCAGCACCAATCATAGGATTAATTTTCTTTTTGGTAAAGAGATTGAGGAATTTAGCAAATAAAACGCCGCCTGCAGTATCGAAAATAAAAGCAAAAAGTCCAAGACCTAAAATCAAAAGTGTTTCAGGTTGTAAGAATTCTGCAGCCTGCATACGAAGTGCAATTGTAATACCCAAGAAAATTGTAATAAGATTTGCCAAAACCTTCTGTGCGGTTTCTGAAAGTGAATTCAAAACTCCGCATTCACGGATTAAGTTACCAAACATTAAGAAACCAACCAATGCTACTGATTCGGGAGCGACCAAACCTGCAATTACTGTGATAATAATAGGGAAGAGGATTTTAGTTGTTTTAGAAACTGTAGTTGTAGCATAAGGCATTCTGATCATTCGCTCCTTTTTGGTGGTAAGAAGCTTGATGACAGGTGGTTGAATAATAGGAACAAGTGCCATATATGAATAAGCGGCAACCATAATTGCACCAACATATTTTGAATTAAGTGCCTGAGCAACAACAATGGATGTTGGACCATCTGCTGCACCGATAATGCCGATTGAAGCAGCATCGTTCAAATCAAAGAACATCGAAGCAAGGCATAGAGTGAAGAATATACCAAACTGAGCAGCTGCACCGAAAATCATAAGTTTGGGGTTTGAAAGCAACGGACCAAAGTCAATCATAGCACCTATGCCGATGAAGAGGATAAGCGGGAATAATTCGTTTGATATACCGGCTTCAAAAAGTGTGGTTAACGTTTCTACTGCACCTGAATGGGGAAGGTTAACCAGAATTGCACCAAATCCCATTGGTAAAAGAAGTGTGGGTTCCATATCTTTTTTAATAGCGAGATATATCAAAACACCGCCAATAATCCACATAACTACCTGCTGCCACTGAAGCTGCAAAATGTTTGAATAAAGAATTTCCATTAAATGACCTCCGTTTTTTTTACAAATACTGAAACATTATACCATTAAATAATATCTAAAGTCAAGCAAATAAGTATTGTTTTTTTATTATAGATTTAAATGAATTTTCAACATTGACAGATGTACCTATCGTTCATACTAAAAGTTGATAAGTATAAGCTTGCCTCTGTGCAACTCGGTTTTATCCGGTTCTGCAACATAGGTTACTTCAGATTTTCCCTTTTTTCAATCGATGAGATTTTTTGATTTTAAGTTCTGTTTAAATTTCTCCTTTCCGACCTGTTAGTGTTAGTTCTATAACGCACTCCACGTGGCTTGTGTGTGGGAACATATCCACAGGAGTTACAGCTGAGGGAGTGTATTTTTCGGACAAAATACCTATATCTCTCGCAAGGGTTGCAGGATTGCAGGAGATATACAGGATTTTGTCAATTTCGGTATTAAGCAGGCATCTTAGCAAGGATTCCTCACACCCCTTGCGAGGCGGGTCTAAAATAACTGCATCAATTTTGCCCTCTTTTTTTACAATATCCGGCATAACGTTTTCAGCGGCACCGCAAATGAAATCGGCATTTTCAATGTTGTTTAATTTTGCGTTGTTATAAGCATTTTTTACGGCATCTTCAATTATCTCAACACCAAGCACACTTTTTACACCGTCTGCCATAAAAAGCCCTATTGAACCTGTGCCGCAATACAAATCGATAATCTTGTCATCTTTTTTAAAATCTGCAAGGTCTTTAGCGGTCTGATAAAGAACTTCAGTCTGAACACTGTTCACCTGAAAGAACGAATGAGGTGAGATTTCAAAATTCAGCTTGCCGATTGAGGCGGTAATTGTACTTTTTCCAAAAAGAATAATATTCTTTTTGCCTAAAATTACGTTAGTTTCTTCAGGATTAACATTTAAAATAATGCTTGAAATTCGGTTGTTAGCCTCTAAAAGCTTTTTAATCAAAAACTCTTTTTCTTTAAGTTTTGCACTTTTTGAAACTAAAACAACCATACATTCATTTTTGCCATATCTGGTATAAATGTGCTTGATTGGTGCATTTGTGAATTTCAAATATGATAGAATTGTCTTTAAGATTTTCTCATCGTCAGGATTTTGAATCTTGCAATTTTCAAGCGGCACAATGTCGTGACTCCTTAAAGCGTAAAAACCGCATTTACCGTCTTTTACGGGATATTGAGCTTTATTTCTGTATCCGTAAATGTTTTTACACGGTATGACGTCGTTGACGCCAACCTCAAGTCCCGAATATTTTTTCATACAGTTTATAACATTTGATTTTTTGATTTCAAGTTGTTTTTGATAATCAATATGAAGGAGCGAGCAACCGCCGCATCTTGAAAAAATATCACAGCATGGCGTTACACGGTGCTCTGACGGGGTAATAACTTTTACAAGTTTACCAAAAGCGTGATTTTTGAGGACTTTTAAAACTTTGTACTCTATTTGTTCCCCATGCAATGCGAAGGGGACGAAAACCGGAAATCCGTCTTGTTTAACAACACCTTCGCCGTCGGCACCGAATCCCGAAACAACATTAATATAAGTTTTATTCTTTTCAACCATATCATTTCTCCATTTACAAAAACTAAAAGTATTATACACATTTTCCTTCTTTTTTTCAAGTTTTTTGAAGTATTTTTGGGAAATGTATTTATTTTTTTAAAAAAATGTGTTATACTATACAGTGTATAATTTTATGATA
>CAZBJD010000133.1:0-3523 GCA_964492155.1 uncultured Eubacteriales bacterium | reverse complement strand
ACTTGCTATGCAAATATCACTCGCCGAAAGGCGAATAAAACTGCCGAGTGTCCTTAAGAACACTCGGCATATCAGGGCATTTTTTATTTTTTATAATTAATGTTAAACACTTTTTTCAAAAGTTCATTAAAACGTTCATCACTGATATTTTCTTCAATGTAAGCAATGTCATCACCAACAAACTCTTTGTAGACTTTTCCGTCAATTGTTTTTCTTCCGTCGGGAGTTTTTATTGCAATCATAGGCTCTTTGGTGAAAACCGAATCGGGGTGAGCTTCACAATAAAACGAAGGCTGAACAAAGTCGATTTCATAAACCTTTTCCTCTGTGAATGAAATATATTCACACCATTTGCCTTTATGAAAATCATAAAGCACCCAGCCAAGCTCTTTATCTTTTTCAAACTTATACTGTTCATCAAACTGCGTCTGAACAGTTTCGCATTCAAGCTTTACGGGATATTTCGGAGCACGCTGACCAACACCGATATCGCAAATATACACACCATCGTTACATTTTACAGATACAATTCTGTGCCTACGCATGGGAATATCTTTTTCCCCTCTTAAAAAACGGGCAAAGTGTTCGCTTACTTCAAATCCCGTTTCTTTGAAAAACCAGGAAAGCAGTCCGTTAAGCTCAAAGCAATAACCGCCTCTGCCCTGCTCTGCAATTTTTTCAAACAAGTCGTTCGTATTAAGCGACAAAGGCTTTTTGTCTAACAAATCAAGATTTTCGTAACAATTGAAATCACCGCGTTATACTGAACAAGCTTTAAAAATTCATATGTATGTTCAATTTTCGTATCGGGCTTTAAACCTATCCTCATCAAAAATTTTCAATTTTAGTCATATTATTTACTCTTTCCAGATAAATTTGTAATTTATAGATTCCCCGCCGTCAACAAGTATATTCTGACCTGTGCAAAAAGTATTTGTAACAGTAAGAAAATATGCCCATTGTGCAATTTCCGGAGGCTCGGCCCATCTTTTAAGAGGTGTTTCGTTCATAATCTGTGACCAGAGCTTTTTGTCATTTACAACACAATCGTTAAGCGGCGTAAGCACCCCTCCGGGGTCAAGGCTGTTACAGGTTGCTCCAAACTTTGCAACCCTGATTGCCACATTTTTTGTATATGACATTACTCCGCCTTTGCTTGCACAATACTCGGGAAATTCCGAGCCTGTATGACCGCTTGCAGAACCGATATTAAGTATTGATTTAATTTTATTCTGAATTCCGTACTTTTCAGTTACATAAATTAACGCCTTTAAATTGATATCAATATCTTCTTCATTCTGTGTTCCCGCATTATTGATTAAAATATTAATATCCTTCAGTTCGGGCAGCTTTTCACGGTCACGGATATCACATACATAGTGCACATAGTTCGGATGTGAAATCCCCGATTTCTGCCTGTCTATCCCGAAAACCTCGTGATTTTCTTTTAAAAATAATTCCGCAACGGCTTTTCCAATCCCTTGAGATGTGCCGGTAATCAAAATCTTCATTCTGTTTTCTTCCTCCGGGCAATATAGTCCAGATATTCCTTTCCTACGGCATTTTCTTTCCATTTTGTTACTATTCTGTATCCAATGGGCGAAAATGCAATTTCCATAATAAGCTCTGCCAGTGCTCCCGTTAAAGCACACATTGCACATTGCAGAACCGTCCAATGAAATCCGTTCCAGAATATCGGAGCAAAGACCGCAAATACAATTACTGAAAATATAAAGTTATCGCAAAATTGCCCTATGAAAGTGGATATGTATGTCTGCATGGCGTAGGCAAGCTTTCCGTCGGGATTTTTCTTAAAGGTGCTTCCTATCCACCAATTTAAACCGTTGTTTATGCACGCCGACGACAAAAACGCAATAGTGCTTCCGAGCAGAATGAACCAGGTTCCCCCGAAAATTCCGTCAAAGGCACTATAATCACTTGCGTTTGACGGAATGGCACTTGCAACAAAGAAAATCAGGCAGGTAAGCAGATTTATAGCCGCTGCAAGCACAGAAATTCTGTTGGACGCCTTTGGTCCGAAATGCTTGGTTACAACATCCATACACATAAATGATAACCAGGATATCAAAATTCCGCCGTCCAAAGCAATCCAGTCAAACTGCACAAGCGTTTTGTTTGCAAGCAAATTCATACAAATAACACTTACCACAAACAAAGTAACAACAGGTGCAGGAATACATCTGAGTAAAACTGACGTTTCCTTCAGCTCACGGCAAATATATTTTTTTATCATTTTCATCCCATTTCTTCCAAAATTTTTACTGTTTCAGGCTTGTCTAAAGGTAATGAATAAAAAATTAATCATTCTCCAACAGTTGTATGTAAAAATCATGGTAATCATTACGGTTTGCTGCCTCAAATTCAATTGCAGAACGAGGGTGTCTGTTAAAAAGCCCCGTCAGCATATAAGGAATATCGTATCCCCATTTAATACCTTGTTCCTTCAAAGGAAGCATATATCTTTCTATAAAATCAAGCAAATTATACACATTGTACTTTGGATTTTTAAGAAATCCCAAAAGAAGCTCCATAGCACAGTTTCCTGCTCCGCGGCCCATACCTTGCATGGAAGCATCCAGGTAGGAAACACCGTAGGATAATGTTTCGATAGTATTTGCAAATGCAAGATTTTGATTGTTGTGTGCGTGGAAACCTACAATTTTACCATTTTTCTCAGCAACATCAACATATTTTTGTGCAAGGTCACAGGCATTTTCCGGATAAAGAGAACCGAAACTGTCAACAAGGTAAATAACATCTACGCTGCTTTGTGCAAGCATTTCAAGTGCCTGAAGTATCTGGTCTGATGAAACCTGAGAAACCGCCATAATATTGCAGCTTGTCTCGTAGCCAAGTGAATGCAAGTGCTCAATCATTTCAACAGCAGCAGACATCTGATGAACATAGCACGCAACACGAACCATATCAATTACGCTTTCACTTTTAGGCAAAAAGTCAGTTTTATAATCACAACGTCCCACATCTGCCATTACAGAAATTTTCATATCGGAATTGTTTTCTCCTACAATCGCACGGATATCTTCCTCATTGCAGAACTTCCATTTACCGTATTCTTTTTCGCTGAAAATATTCTTGCTTGCCTTGTAGCCGAATTCCATATAGTCTACGCCGCTTTTCACATTGGTTTTATATAGTTCTGAAACAAACTCATCGGAAAATCCGAAATTGTTACAAAGTCCTCCGTCCCGAATTGTGACATCCATAACTCTGATGTCGTCACGAACTCCCAATAATGTACCTTTTCTAATGCTCATTTGTCATCATCTCCATAAATTCTATAATTTATCCTGTAAGGAAATAGTTAACGTATAATTTATGCCATTTATTGTTTTCAATGAAATCATTATACCACACAATATTTAAAATTACAACTTTTGACTATGATAAATTTTATAAGGCGGTCAGTTATCCGCCCGATTGCCTTTCGGCAGTCTGTCTATGCTAACGAAGGTCAGCTGTTCAAACTTCTTCGGAGCATAAA
>CAZBJD010000132.1:0-3541 GCA_964492155.1 uncultured Eubacteriales bacterium | reverse complement strand
CAGAACGGTAAATTGCATCTAAAATCTGCATTACAATGTAACCGTCTTCTGCAGTAGCGGTACATTCGCATTTTCCAAGGCAGCAGTCAACAAAATGCTGCATTTCAGCATCCATACCTGTTTTTCCGACTTTTAAGTTATTGGTTTGCGGTGTGATATCTACCATATAGTTACACATTTCTGTATAAATAGTAGGAGCATCGCTTTTTCCAAATATAAGACCGCCTTTTGTTCCCAAAAGCTTTTTACCGTTTGAACTTTCATCGTGCATGTCATAGCTTGCGCGGATTAAAATTGTTGCATCGTTATCAAAACGGACAAGTGCCGTAGCAAAATCTTCAACGTCACAAATATCTTTATCAGAGGCACCTTTCGGCTTCCAGCCAACATCTGTTTTTAAATGATGTCTTGGGCCTAACTTGTTGTCGGTAATAGCGTAAACCGAAACAGGCTTGGGAGAGCCCATAAGATATCTGATATTATCAATTGCGTGAACAGCAAGGTCAATAACAGGACCGCCGCCTGAACGTGAATAGTCAGAGAACCAGCCGCCCGGGTTACCATGACGTCTTAAATATGTAGCTTCGCCATAATAAATATCGCCTAAAACTCCGCCGTCAATAAAATCTTTTGCAACAATAGAATCAGGAGTAAATCTGGTGACAAAACCAAGCATTAAAACCTTACCGGTTTTCTTGGAAACTTCAAGCATTTCTTTTGCTTCGTCTAATGTATATGACATAGGTTTTTCACATAAAACGTTAAGACCTGCATTCAATGCGTTAATTGTGCAACTTGCATGGTTGCAGTTCCAAACACAAACATCAACGGCATCGAGTTCAACATTTGCAATCATATCCTCAATACTTGTAAATCTTTTCTCAATTCCGTATAAATCCGCAGTTTCGTTTAAAATTTCGAGATCAATATCGCAGATAGCGACAACTTCAGCTTCTTCAACTTTTTTATAGCTGCTGAGATGTGCTTTTCCGATATTTCCTGCACCTACTAAACCAATTCTGACTTTTGACATAACAATTACTCCTTGCTAATAATACTATTTAAGAAAGTTGCAGCAGTTTTAATATCTTTAACAGGATCGTCACCGCATTCTCTTTCAATTGTTAAAAATCCTTTGTAACCAATATCATCTAAAGCTTTCAAATAAGCAGGGAAGTCAACGCCGCCTTCACCGAGAGGAACTTCTTTGAATGTTGTTTCTTTAGAAGCGTTTTCAATTGCGACTACACGGTAAACAACCTCAGGGTTGGAATCTGCAAGCTTTATTCCATCTTTTGCGTGAGTGTGAACAATGTAGTCTTTTAGGTTATAAACTGCCTGAACCGGGTCGTCACCCGTAACCATTACAAGATTTGCAGGGTCTAAATTAACTGCAACGCCTTTTGAATTTAAAGAGTCTAAAAATCCCTTTAATGTTAGAGAAGTTTCAGGACCTGTTTCAACCGCAAAGTGAGAGCCTATACTGTCAGCGTAAGCTACAAGCTCAAAACATGCCTCCTGCATTATTTTATATCTGTCGTGGCTTGGGTCAGAAGGAACAACGCCGATGTGCGTTGTAACAATGTCTGTTTCCAAATCTTTAGCCAAATCCATAATTCTTTTAGATTTTTCAATTAAGGCCGGGTTTAAATCTTTGTTACCGAAGCCTCTGCCGAGGTCGCCGCAAATGGCAGAAAAAACCAAGCCGTTTGACTTAACAAAATCTAAAAGTTCCTTTCTTTTTGAGCCAACTAAATTTTCCGGAGCATTTTCACCTTCGGTAGAGTACATCTGAAGACCCTTTGCACCAATTTCTGCGGCTTTTAGAATTGAAGACTTTGTGTCAAGTCTGAAAGATTCAACCATAGCACCAATAGGAAATTTATACATATTCATTCTCCTTTCTTTGATAGGTATATTATATATTAACTACTCAAAGATTGCAACATACTATTATGACCAAAATTAACACAATCGTGACATTTGTGATATTATTATTTAAAAATATCTTGAATTTTTGTAACAAATGTTTTATAATACAGGCGGGTGAGGTTAATGTACGAAAAACATATTGTAACCGATAAGTTGGTGCCGTTTTGGTTTCACAGAGATAAAATAACCAAAGATTTTCCGGATATCAGTAATTGGCACAAAAATATCGAGATTTTGTATTTTATTGAAGGTAACGGAGAAGTTATGTGTGATATGCAAACATATTCGGTTACGGTTGGAGATATATTTATTATTAATTCCAATGACATCCATACGGTTAGAGCCGATAACCTGGTAAGGTATTACTGCCTGATTATTGATAACAAATTCTGTGAGGATAACGGAATAAATTGTGATGAATTGCGGTTTTGCCATAAAATACAAGACGATGGCATCAGGTATTTATACAATAATATAGTTGAAACTTTTAAAACAAGAACCGAGTATTATAAATCAAAGCTCAGAGTGAGTGTTTTGAATATGCTTATATCAATCGCCGAAGATTATATTAATGATATTTCCAATGAGTTTCACGAAAGGCAAACGGAAAGCATAAGAAATGTTCTTGAATATATTAACGAAAAATTTTCAGATGATATATCTGTTAATGATCTTGCGAAATATGTGGGTTACAGCAACGCATATTTGTCAAGGCAGTTTAAAAAGGCGACTTCAATGTCGATTGTGGAATACATAAATTATGTGCGATGTGTTAACGCAAGTTCCAAATTATCTGATGGAACAAAAAGTGTAGGGGAAGTGGCACTGGAATGCGGATTTAAAAATTTTTCCTATTTTTCAAAAACCTTTAAGAATGTGATGGGAACACTGCCATCCAAAATAACCAAATAAAAAAACGAACAGCTCATTTCTGAACTGTTCGTTTTAATGTGTAATAAATTACAACATTTGGTCACAATAACTAAAAATCAAAAAAGAATGCTTATTTCTATTAGTTGATAATTGTCTTTTCAGTTTCTTTATCAAAGATATGAAGCTTTGTAAGGTCGAAAGCAACTTTGATTTTATCGCCGGGTTTTGCAGTTGTTCTCGGGTTAACACGAGCATTAAACTGTGTTTCACCAATCTTGAGGAACAAGTATGTTTCAGCACCCATAGGTTCTGTAACAACAACATCAGCATCAAGAGCACTTCCTGAATTAGCAATAAATACATCTTCATCGTGAATGTCTTCAGGTCTGATACCCATAATAACGTCAGTACCTGTAAATCCGCTTGCTTCGAGCTGCTGAGCCTTGCCTTCGGTAAGCTTAACTTCGCCGCCGCCTGCCAATACAAGGTATGTACCGTCAGCACGTTTGTCAATTTTAGCGTCAGAGAAGTTCATCTGCGGGCTTCCGATAAATCCTGCTACGAATACGTTGCAAGGTTTAGAATAAAGAGTCTGAGGTGAATCAACCTGCTGGATGATACCATCTTTCATAACAACAATTCTTGTACCCATTGTCAAAGCTTCTGTCTGGTCATGTGTAACATAAAGGAATGTTGTGTTAAGTTTCTTGTGGAGTTTGTTAATCTCGGTTCTCAT
>CAZBJD010000131.1:0-3598 GCA_964492155.1 uncultured Eubacteriales bacterium | reverse complement strand
AGCTTCCCCTCAAGGGGAAGCCGATGTTGGGGCAGTTCTTTGGGGTATAAAAAGGTTTTTTCTCAGGGGGGAAGCCGATATTGGGGCAGTTCTTTGGGGTATAAAAAGGGTTCCTCTCAGGGGGGAGGCAATGTTGGGGCATTCGTGAATGCCCCCTACAACCCTTCCGTCACACTTTCGTGTGACACCTTCCCTTACACAGGGAAGGCTTTTTTGTGAATAGTGAATAGTTATGGCGGAAATTCAACCTTGGTTGAATTTCTTTTGATTTTAAGATAAATATTGTTGGGGCGAATCAGATTTATCCGTCAAGGCGAAATGTACTTTGCAACTTGTCCTTGAATGTCACATTGGGGTTGTGGTATAATCGCCCTCGTCGAAAGGAGAAGGCATATGCAGAAAAGTGTTTTGAATAAGACTGAAATTTTAAGCGGATTAAGCGAAATTGCAAGGGACAAGGAGGTTGCGGCAAACTACCGCATCAAGGCTTTGGAGCTTTTAGGTAAAGCCAAGGGCATTTTTGCCGATGATGAAAAGGTAATCGGCACCGTTAAGATTGTAGATGATATCAAGTGAATTTAAAAAATGCAATTGCACCAAGCTTTTTTGAAGTTCACAATGCAATTAAAAGCGAAAAGTTTACCCATTATTTTTTAAAAGGCGGGCGAGGTTCCTGCAAATCTTCTTTTGTTTCGGTTGAAATTATTTTAGGTCTTATTAAAAATGAAAATGCAAATGCTGTGGTTTTAAGACGTGTTGCCGCTTCCCTGCGTGACAGCGTTTTTCAACAACTCGGGTGGGCGGCCGACCTCCTGGGACTTTCTCATCTCTTTAAGACAACTTTTTCTCCTTTGGAAATGGTTTACAAGCCCACGGGGCAGAAAATCTTATTCAGGGGAGCAGACGATGTTAAGAAAATCAAGTCCACAAAGGCAGAGACAGGCTACATAAGATATGTGTGGTATGAAGAATGTGATGAATTTAAAAGCTACGACGACATTTTATCTGTCAACCAGTCTCTTTTACGCGGCGGCGAAAAGTTTGATGTCTTTTACACTTTCAATCCGCCGAAATTTAAAAATCATTGGATTAATTCGGTTGAACAGAGCTATGATACGCTTTTTCATCACTCTACTTACAAAAGCGTTCCCAAGCATTGGCTCGGAGAGCAGTTCCTGGCAGAGGCGGAAAAGCTTAAAAATACTGATTTGGAAAGGTACCGCCATCAGTATTTGGGCGAAATAATTCTGCCCAGCGAGCAGATTATCAAGAATTTTGAAGTAAAAAATAATCTGCCTGAGCCTGATATTAAATTCTTAGGGCAGGATTTCGGGTTTAATCACGCAAATGCAATTTTGGAAGTGGGTTTTACCGAGGATACTATCTACATTTTAAAAGAGCATTACGTTAAAGGGATGGATACTTCCGAAATTATCAAAGACGCTGAGGGTAAATTCGACAAAAGTCTTATTATGTGGTGCGACAGTGCCGAGCCTGACAGAATTAAAATGTGGAAAAAGGCGGGATACCGTGCTACTCCTGTTTCCAAAGAGCCAGGCTCGGTATCTGCCCAGATTGATTTTCTTATTTCCCACAAAATTGTTGTTAATTCAGCCTGCGTTAATACCATTGCTGAAATGGGCAGCTGGTGCTGGATTAAGGACAAGACTACGGGAGAGTGCAGCGACCGTCCTGTGCCGATTAATGACGACGCAATGGCGGCACTTCGCTACAGCATCGAATATTTAAGAAAGGCAGGATATTGATTTTTGAATATTTACAGTGTTTGTGAATACCTGGGCAGGCGTTTGAATACGCCTATTGCCTGCGATTTTTATCAAAATGTAAAGCTGTGGCGTGACTGGTACAGGGGTTATTCAAAGGAATTTCACCACTATACCGATTACAATGGCAAAGAAACTGTTGAACTTGACAGGTATTCATTAAAAATGGCTAAAAAGGTATGTGAGGACTGGGCTAATCTTTTGTTTAATGAAAAGACGGTTATTTCTTCCGAAAACAAAAAGGCAGATGTTATCTTAAAAAAGGTTTTCGGTGAGAGTTCTTTTCGTCTTGGTATGAACAATCTGATTGAGCGTTCATTTGCTCTTGGCACGGGTGCTGTGGTTTTAAGGCTTAAGGGCAAAGAAATTTCCTTTGATTTTGTGGGGGCGGATTCCATTATTCCCATTTCCTTCAAAGACGGGGAAATTGACGAGGTTGCTTTTGCCAGTGATTTTTATTACAGAGGCAAAAGGTATACCTATTTAGAGTGTCACTTAAAAGACCAAAACGGGAATTACAAGATAACCAACGAGTATTTAAATGATGTGTTCGGCAGGGTGGAATTAAATACGGGGGTATTGCCAAGCTATGACACAAATTCAGAATTACCATGGTTTGCAATTGTAAAACCCAATATTGTGAACAATTTAAACGATTCAACACCTTTGGGGGTTTCGGTTTATGCCAATGCAATTGACGTTTTAAAGGGCGTTGACCTTGCTTATGATAATCTTTGCACCGATTTTTTCCTTGGCGGGAAAATGATTATGATGAATGAAACGGTGATTGCAAAAGAAGAAGGCGGAAGAAGAATTCCTCCGCAGTTTTCGAGAAAACGGCTGTTTATGTCAATGGGAGATTCAATTATTGACGGAAAAATGTACGAAGAATACAATCCGGCACTTCGTGTTGACGAAAACACCAAGGGTATTTATACTCAGCTTTCGCTTCTTGCTTCTCTTTGCGGACTCGGTGAGAATTTTTACAATCGGGGAAACAATGAGATTAAGACGGCAACAGAGGTTATAAGCGAAAATTCGGCACTTTTCAGATGTGTTAAAAAGCACGAAATCATCATTGAAAATGCGTTGATAACCCTTGCAAAGGCGGTTCTTGAGATTTTCGGCATTGAAGCAGAGATAAATATTGTCTTTGATGACAGCATTATTGAGGATAAAAAATCTCAGAGGGAACAGGACTTTAAGGATGTTGAAGCAGGTCTTATGGACAAAAACGATTACATCGGAAAGTATCACGCATAAGGAGAAAAAATGGAATTTTTAAAGGATTTTTTAAGCGGAGAGCTTTTTGACGCTCTTTCTAAGGAGCTTGAGGGCAAAAATGTGAGTTTGATTAATAATTTCGGCGGTGAGTATGCCTTAAAGGCGGAGCTTGATGCCGAGTATGGTGAAAAAATCAATAAAATTATGTTTGACAATGCCTTAAAAAGCGAGCTTGAAAAGTGCGGTGCAAAAAGCATCAAAGCATTATCAGGACTTTTGGAGCCTGAAAAAATGAGCTTTGAAAACGGTGTTTTAAAGGGGTTTTCAGAGCAGATTACACAAATAAAAAAAGAAAACGGATTTTTATTTAACGACGCTATCGGCGGTATTACAGGTCAGAGCCACAAAAGCGGTATGACCGATTGGAACTCTATGAGTGACGAAGAATACTACCAAAGCGTATTAAGAAAGGATGAATGTTAATTATGGCAAATCAGTTAATTACTATTAAAGAAATCGCAAGGGCGGCACTTCCGAGATTGATTGAAAATCTCGTATTCCCAAATCTTGTGCATAAAGATTTTTCAAAC
>CAZBJD010000130.1:0-3633 GCA_964492155.1 uncultured Eubacteriales bacterium | reverse complement strand
TATGTGGGCGGAAATGTAGAAAAAGTGTCCGTACAACTTACGACATACTTGGACATCAATATTATTAACTCAGAGGTTATAAAATGACTAAGAAGCAAAACCTTATAGATATACTTGAAAGCTCATTAGATAGCAAAATACTTAATGTGCTTTTAAGTGATAAAACAACCAATGAAAACATAATATGGGCAACTAATGACTATGAAGATTTGGGAGAAAATTATTTATTTCACGCTCAAATCACAGAAGAAGCTATTACGGGAAATAATGAGAGGATTATTAAACCGAGAGCTGACAAAGAAAAAAGTGTACAACAGTTGCGTTCGAGAGAAAAAGCCGAGGTCTTTACTCCGGCTTGGGTTTGTAATGCTCAAAATAATTTAATTGACAATGCTTGGTTCGGTAAAGAAGCAAAGCGGTTTAATACAGAAAAAGAAAATTCTTGGGAAACAAACTATTACAAAATACCATTTCCAAAAGATAAATCTTGGAAAGATTATGTTTTAGCAAATCGCTTGGAAATTTCCTGCGGTGAAGCTCCATATCTGACAAGCAGATACGATATGGTGTCAGGTAAATATATAACCGTCAAGCAAAGAATAGGATTGCTCGATAGAAAAATTCGTGTCATTTCAGAAAATACCGAAACAGAGAAAGATTGGAAAAAGTGGACTTTGAAAGCTCTTCAAAGCACTTACGGATTTGAATGGCAGGGTGATAACATTCTGCTTGCTCGTGAAAACCTTTTATACACAGTTATTGAAAGCTATTATGAAAAATTTAAGCAAACTCCTGATAAAGCATTTATTTTGAAATGTGCAAATGTCATTGCTTGGAATATATGGCAAATGGACGGAATGAAATATGTTATTCCTGACTCTTGCCACGACGAAATAAGCACTCAAATAACATTATTTGGTGCTGAAGATACAAAATCAGAACCTTGCTCCGGTTGTAAAAATAACAAACCTTTAGAACACACCGGAATATACGCAACAATTATGGATTGGAAAACAAAAGAAGCTATCCGCTTCGTGGATATGATAAAAGGAGGCAACATTTATGGATAATTATAAACCGACTGCAACCTATAATTTAATATATGTATTTGCTATCCACGATGAAAAACATAAGGGTATACTGAAAATTGGTAAAGCATCATTACATTCACATTCAAGCTGGAAACAGCTTCCGCCGAATTGTGATGAGCTTAATTATGCTGCACGCAAGCGTATTGACCAAGAAACCAAAACAGCTCTTGTTGATTATGAACTATTGCATACAGAATTAGCGGTATATGAAGTTCAAATGGGTGATGGTGTAATACAGTTATCTACTTTTATTGATACAGATGTTCACGATGTATTATATAATTCTGATTATCATTCCATAAAGTTTAAGGAAAGCGGAATTGATAGTGAATGGTTTGAGGTTGATTTGGAAACTGCGAAGGCTGCAATTTCCGCAGTTAAAAATGGTTCATCAATGATTATCAGAGATTTATATACACCGAGTTTGACACCTAAAAAGCTTACTATTACTCTGCGTAAAGAGCAAGAAGAAAATGTTGAAAAGACCATAGAGATTTTCAAAACTTATGATGAAATGCTATGGAATTGTAAAATGCGTTATGGTAAAACTGTAACTGCTTATGAGCTAATCAAAAGACAGAACTATCAAAAAGTAATTGTTGTTACACATCGCCCCGCCGTTGAAGATGGTTGGGACTCTGACCACAAACTGATTTTTGATGGGACAAACCATAAATTTGAAATCAAAAAATCAGGTTCTACAGATATTTATGATGCAGCTATTGACGAAGAAAACGATAAAGTATTAAATGAATTGGTTAAATCAGGCGTGCCTTTTACATACTTTGCTTCAATGCAAGATTTAAGAGGTTCTGCTCGTGTTGGCGGAAAATTCAATAAGAATAACTTTATTTTTGACACCACTTGGGATTTGGTTATTGTTGATGAAGCACACGAAGGTACACAAACACCTCTTGGCGATTCTGTAATCAAGGCTTTACGCAAAGAAGGCACTAAACTTTTATTGTTATCAGGTACGCCCTATAACATCATTGACGGCTTTGACGAAAATATGTACAGTTGGACTTATGTTGACGAACAGAAAGCAAAAGCCGATTGGGAAATAGAACATCCTAACGAGAAAAATCCTTATGCAGAACTTCCTCAAATGAATATATTAACCTTTGACTTATCTGAGAATATACCATATTCTTATAGATATGTTACAGAAGACTCTGCCTTCAATTTCAGAGAATTTTTCAGGGTATGGACGGGCGATTTGGAAAAGGACTTCAGACCTATTCCCGAAGGAGCAAAAATCGGCGAATTTGTATACGAAAAAGATGTTGTATCGTTCCTTGACTTAATTACTAAAAAGAGCGATGATACAAATTATCCTTTCTCTACGGATGAATACAGAGATATGTTCCGTCATACCTTTTGGCTTGTTCCCGGCGTAAAAGAAGCAAAAGCGTTAAGCAAACTGTTAAAGGTTCATCCTATTTTCAGCAGCTTTTCTATCGCTAACATTGCCGGAGATGGTGATGAGGAACAACAGTATGATGCTGCATTGAAGCTTGTAAAAGATAATATAAAAAATCATCCATACACCATAACTCTGTCCTGCGGCAAATTAACTACGGGCGTTACGGTTAAAGAGTGGACTGCTGTTATGATGCTTTCAGGCTCATCTACTGCATCTGCAAGCGGATATATGCAAGCTATATTTAGAGTACAATCGCCCGGTTGCATTGATGGTAAGCAAAAAGAAAACTGTTATGTGTTTGACTTTGCTCCCGATAGAGCTTTGAAAGTTGTTGCCAATGTTCACAACATAACAGTTAAGGGCGGCGGCTCGGACGATATTGAAAAGGTTAAAATGGGCGAATTTTTGAACTTCTGTCCTATAATATCAGTTGAAGGAACAGTTATGCGTTCTTATGATGTCAACGAAATGATGCGTCAGATTAAACGCATTTCCGTTGAACACGCTATCAATAGCGGATTTGAAGATGAAACTATTTACAACAAAGATGTCGGCATAAATATGAATGAAGCAGATAGCGAAATCATACGACAATTAAGCAATGTTGTAGCTCCGCAGAAAAAAGGCAAAAAACAAACTCAGGTTATAGTTAATGACAAAGGCTTGACCGGAGAAGAATATAAAAAAGCTGAACGAGCAAAGAAAAAACCAAAGCGTGAGAGAACTCCAGAAGAAGAGGAATTACTTAAAAAGATGAAAGAACTGCGAGAGCAGCAAAAGAAAATTACTGACCTTTTGCGTGCCGTTTCAATTCGTCTGCCGCTTTTGTTCTATGGTGCGGATGCTGATATTACACAAACAATTCATTTAAAAGACTTTGTTGAAATTGTGGATGATGAGTCTTGGCAGGAATTTATGCCCAAAGGCTTACGCAAAGATTTATTCCTAAAAATTTCAAAGTATTATGATGAAGATGTTTTAGTCGGTGCAGGACTTCGTATAAGAAAAATGGCGAAAGCTGCTGATGAGCTTCTGCCAACACTGCGTGCAAAGCGTATTGTTGAGATTATAAGCAAATTTAAAAATCCCGACAAGGAAACAGTTTTGACTCCGTGG
>CAZBJD010000129.1:0-3768 GCA_964492155.1 uncultured Eubacteriales bacterium | reverse complement strand
GATTTTCCGCAAAACGAGCAACGCACCTGATTTCTATCGTCTTTCGCCATTACACCATACTCCATTTCTTTGCATAATCAAACTACATACTTATAATACACAGATTTTAAAATAAAAATACCTATCTGTGTTCAATAACTTTATCAATAAGTCCGTAGTTTTTAGCTTCTAAAGCTGTCATAAAGTTATCTCTTTCTGTATCTTTTTCTATAACCTCAAGAGGCTGACCTGTTCTTTCACTTAAAATCTGATTTAAAGTGCTCTTCATTCTGATAATTCTGTCAGCATGAATTTTAATATCAGTTGCCTGACCCTGCATTCCGCCAAGAGGCTGATGAATCATAATTTCACTGTTAGGAAGTGCAAATCTTTTTCCTTTTGTACCGGCACTTAACAAAAATGCACCCATACTTGCAGCCATACCGATACAAATTGTTGAAACATCGCATTTAATATACTGCATTGTGTCATAAATTGCCATACCTGCGGTTATTGAGCCGCCGGGGCTGTTGATGTAAAAGTTAATGTCTTTATCGGGATCTGCACCTTCTAAGAATAACATCTGTGCAACAACTAAACTTGCTGTGGTATCATTTACTTCCTCGCTTAAGAAAATAATTCTGTCATTTAAAAGTCTTGAAAAAATATCGTAAGACCTTTCTCCTCTGCTTGTTTGTTCAACTACCATTGGTACTAAGCTCATAATTTCACATTCCTTTCTTTAATATGTTCGGCTGCCATAAAGATTACTTAAGGCAGCCGAGTAATTTGTTCTAATTATTCTTCAGTTTTTGCTGCTTTCTTTGTTGTTGTTTTTTTCGCAGCAGGTTTCTTTGCTGTTGTTTCTTTAGCATCTTTTTCTGCTGTTGTTTTCTTTGTTGCAGTCTTCTTTGCAGCAGGCTTCTTTTCTTCAGCTTTTTCTTCCTTATCTGCAGTTTTCTTTGCAGCAGGTTTCTTTGCTTCCTTTACCATATTGGCATTGTCAAGGATAACTTTAACAGCTTTTTCGATTGCAAGATCCTTTTTGATGTTTTCTTTATCTTCATCTCTCAAGATTTCCTTAAGCTTATCAACTTCCATATTGTAAGCTTTAGCCATCTCTTCAAATTTAGCGTCTACATCTTTGTCTTTTATTTCAATCTTTTCAAGCTCTACAACTTTTTCAAGTGCCAATGTACTCTTAACTGCAATTTCTGCCTGAGGCTTGAACTGTTCTTTCATAGCTTCGATTGTAAGACCTGTGTACTTCATATACATATCAAGCGGCATACCCTGCTGCTGAAGTCTCATTTCAAAATCCTGAACAAGTGATTCTGCTCTTGATTCAATCATTCCGTTGGGAATTTCACCCTTCATTGTTTCAACGAGCTTTTCAATTGCTTCGTTTTCCATTTCGCCTTTAGCACGTGCATCATTCTGCTTTGTAAGCTTTGATTTAATATCTTTCTTAAGAGCTTCTAATGTATCGAATTCACTTACGTCTTTTGCGAATTCATCATCAAGCTCAGGAAGCTCTTTGAACTTAATCTGGTTAACCTTTACTTTGAACACTGCAGCCTTGCCTTTTAATTCTTCAGCATGGTATTCTTCAGGGAAAGTAACGTTAACTTCGATTTCATCGCCTGTGTTTGCTCCGATAATCTGGTCTTCAAAGCCAGGAATAAATGTGTTTGAGCCGATAACAAGTTCGTGATTTTCGTCTTTTCCGCCGGCAAATGCAACACCGTCAACAAATCCTTCGTAATCGATAACTGCTGTATCGCCGCTTTTAACAGCTCTGTCTTCAACAGTAACCATTCTTGAGTTTCTGTCTCTCATTCTTTCGATTTCAGCATTAACTTCGTCTGCTTTAACAGTATATTTTCTTTCTGTAACTTCAATGCCTTTATATTCGCCGATTTCAACATCAGGCTTAACATCAACTTTAACTGTAAGAACAAGTTCTTTGCCTGTACCTATTTCTTTGATATCAACATTTGGCATATCAACAGGCTCTAAAGCAAGCTCTTTAACGGCTTCAGTATAAACTTCGGGGAAAATATGATTAACAGCATCATCATAAAAGATTGCTTCCGAATAAATCTTTTCTATGTATTTTCTCGGTGCTTTACCCTTTCTGAAACCGGGGATGTTCATATTTTTAACATTCTTTTTGTATGCAAACTGCATTCCCTTTTCAAAAATTTCGGCTGAAGCTGTCATTTCAAATTCAACAGTATAGCCTTCTTTTTTAATCATTTTTGTACTCATTTATGATTCCTCCAAAAATATAATAATCCTTTTAATTAATTATCTAATAGATTTTACCACAATTTTTCTCTAATTGCAACATTTTACTGCAATTTTAACGGACAAAATTCAAGAAAATCACAGGAAACAAGTCGAAAATCGGTATTTCCAATCATTTTGTTCACCGCAAAAGCGTGTGCGTGAGCGTGAAGATGCCCATATACGCAGATTTCAACGCCGTAGCTTTCAAACATTTCCTTTAGCTCGGGATAAATATTTCCTTTTTTGTCAAAAGGCGGATAATGAAGCATCAGAATAATCCTTCCTCCAAGTTTTACCCCTGCGTCAAGTGACAGCCTAACTCTTATATTTTCTCTGTCACAAAGACGCTTTTCGGTATTAAAATCATAGCCCTTCGTTGCACAGATAACAAAATCTCCGCATTTAAATGCAGTGTTGTGAATAAAATTCACGGTTCCAAATCCGTTATCCGAAGCAAAGTTTTTAAGCTTTGTCAGGCTTTCCCACCAATAGTCATGATTTCCCTTTGATATTAATTTTTCCCCGTTTAAGCCATCAATAAACTTAAAGTCTTCGACGACCTCCGACAAATATGTCGCCCACGACACATCTCCGGGTATTAAAACAAGATCATTTTCTTTTACAATCTTATTCCAGTTATATTTCATACGTTCTTCATAATCTTCCCACACCTTGCCGAACTTGTCCATCGGTTTTTCGGTACCGAAAGAAAGATGAAGATCGGAAATAGCATATATCGACAATTTTTTTGTCCCCTTTTAAGATTTTACAGTCTTAAAAAATCTTTAATAACCTGCATAAGCTCGTCCTTTTCGCAAGTAACGTCGAAAATCACAGGCTTAGTTTTAAGTTCTTCCAGTGCTTTCGGAATTTTTTCATCTGATTTTATGCTGAGTACATCCAAAATATCAAACTCATCCATATCTTTTCCGTATGAATCGTCATTTTCCAATGCCTGCATAACGCTTGAGCTGAACTTGAACGGACTTGCAGTTGATGCAATAATGGTTTTTGTTTCGTCACCCGTTTCCGCCGCATATTTTTTATATACTGCGTAAGCAACGGCAGTATGGGTATCCATTGTGTAACCGTATTTGTCAAACACCATTTTAATGGTATTCTTTGTTTCTTCGTCCGATGCAAAGCCTGCACTGAATATTTCGCTGAGTTTCACCTTGATTTCATCGCTGACTTCATACTTGCCTTCTTCAGAAAGTTTTTTCATATAATCTGTGATTTCTTCGTTGTTGTTACCTGAAACATCGTATAAAAATCTTTCAAGATTGCTTGAAATAAGAATATCCATCGAAGGTGAAATTGTTAAGTTAAACTTTCTGTTTCTGTCATAAACACCTGTATTTATAAAATCGGTAAGTACATTGTTACTGTTTGATGCACAAATAAGCTTATTTACGGGAAGCCCCATCTTTTTCGCATAGTAAGCAGCCAAAATATTACCAAAGTTACCTGTAGGTACAACTATATTGATTTTCTCAC
>CAZBJD010000128.1:0-3788 GCA_964492155.1 uncultured Eubacteriales bacterium | reverse complement strand
CATCAATTGGAACGAGTATTATGACGGAGAGTTCATTTTAAGCGAAAAGGATTTGAAAAACGGATTATTTAAAGATTTATAATAAAAAAGCGGACTTTAAAGTCCGCTTTTGCTATTTGTAATTTCTTGCTTCGTCGGTTAATCCAAGAATATAATCAATGGAAACGTTGTAAATTTTAGCTAACATAACAACCAATTCGCAGGGCAGATCACGCAATCCACTTTCGTACCGATAATATTGCGGTTGCGTGGTGTAGAGTAAATTTGCTATCTGCTTTTGCGTGTAATTGTTATCTTCTCGTAAATCTCTTAATCTTTTATAATACGCCACTTGAAAAACTCCCATAATATCTATTTGGATATATTGACATTTTAATACTATTATGGTACAATAGTTTAAAAATATATCCGAACGGATATAAAAAGGAGGAATTATATGTTTGGTATTTGGTGTATTATCAGTGGGATAATAGTAGGAATGATATTGGCGGCAATATGTGAGTCTCTTTTTGGAGATAACCCTATGGCAAGGCTTTTGAAATTAATAATTTCTGTTGTGGGAGGGATTGCATATGTATTTTTAATGCTTGCAATTGATGATTATACCATAATAGTTGCTGATTGGCTGGGGATTGTAGTGTTTATTGCTCCTGTTGCTATTTTTGTAATATTATGGATCTTGCGTTATATGTATAAATAATTTTTTTTAAAAAAGGGATTTGGGGCAACAAACAAATTATAAACGAATGTTTTGGTAAATGAACAAAGGCAGAAACAAAATTAAATGTTTCTGCCTTTTGGGTTGTTGAATGTGGGGATATTACTCTGTAATTTTCACATTATTGAAGAGTCAATGCAATCGTATGCACTTAAAAATTCTTTGATGAATGAAATCATTTTATCCATAGCAATTTCTGTATTGCCCTGAATGTCAAGGGGCATTAATGGTTCGTGGAGTGATAATCTTAATAAGAACCAGCCGCCATCCACATTTACTCTTACGCCTTCGTAATTGGGAGTTTCAAGGGTAAATCCGGCGGCTTTTTCAACCGCTGATTTTAAATCTGCAAGGATTTTTTCTCCGTCGGGCTTAAAATCTTTGTTTTTAAGATTTAATCTGTAGCCTGTTTCAAATTTCGGGTCTTTTAAGTCTGCTATCAGTTCAGTTAAGTTTTTACCCTCTTTTCTCATTAAAACTGCCTTGATTAAAAGCCTTGTAACTAAATATGCACCGTCGTCTAAGAAATAGTTTTCTTTTAATGCGGCATGACCGCTTGTTTCAATTGCGAGAGGAGCATAAGTACCCTCGGACTCTAAGCGGATTGCTTCGTTGATAACATTTTTGTAGCCGCGTTTAAATCTGTGGTGAACACCGCCGAGAGTATCTTCAATAAAGCCCTTAAGCTCGGCACTTGTAACAGAATCCGTAACTATCCAGCCTTTCTTTTCTTCCATAAGAACTGCTGAAATTAAGGCAATAAGTCTGTTCTTGTTTATTTCATTTCCTTTTTGATCCACAATTGCCGCACGGTCAACATCTGTGTCAAAAATAATTCCAAGGTCTGATTTTGAGTCTAAAACCGCCTCTGAAATTGCTTTCATGGCATCCTTGTTTTCGGGGTTTGGAATGTGGTTGGGAAAGTTGCCGTCAGGCTCTAAGAATTTACTTCCCGACGTGTCGGCACCAAGATTTGAAAGCATTTCTGCGTAAAAACCGCCGCTGCCGTTACCTGCGTCAACCGCAATTTTCATACCATCAAAAGGCTTTTCGGAATTTGTGTCTTTTTTGATTTTTTCAGCTATGTCAGATGCGTATTTTTCAAGATAGTTTACTTCTTTTACAGAGCCTTGAGCAGAAAAATCAAAATCATCCGCTTCTGCATACTCTAAAATTTTTGTTATGTCCGAGCCTTCAAAGCCACCGGCTGCAGTGAAAAATTTAAGCCCGTTTCTGTTAAAGGGAAGATGGCTTGCAGTAAGCATAACAGATGCGTCTGCTTTATATTCTCCGTCAACCGTTATCATAAACATTGCAGGGGTGGTTGACAGTCCGCAATCAATAACATTTACTCCGCTTTTTATAAATGCATCAATACAGCACTTTTTCAGACGGGGCGCAGAAATTCTGCTGTCGTGACCTATTGCGATTGTAAGTTTTTCCTTGTTCAGCTTTTCTTTTGCATATTTAACAAAACCTGCGGCGATGCCTGATACCACATCGTCTGTCAAATTTATATGAAGCCCTTCAATTCCTTCTGATGCGATTCCCCTGATGTCGCTTCCGTTTTTAAGAGTGAGCCATTTTTCTGATATGTTCATAAATTCAGCCTCCGTTTCTTAATGAGTATTTTACCATAAATTGAATAAAACTTCAATATTAAAAGAAAAATATATAAATAACTTGAAAAATAAATAAAAAAGGTGTATAATATATGAGTTAACAGGAAAAATTTTTTAACTTTTACATAGGAGGTTATTTGTATGAGCACATTTTTAGACAGAATTAAGGAGCGTGCTAAGCAGGACAAGAAAACCATCGTTCTTCCGGAATCAATGGACAGAAGAACTTTCGAGGCTGCTGAAACAATCCTTAAAGAGGACATTGCAAACATTATCATCATCGGAACAGATGAGGAGGTTGCAGAAAACAGTAAGGGACTTGATATTTCAAAAGCAACAATTATCAATCCGTTTACTTACGAAAAAACAGAGGAGTATCTTAATCTTTTTGTTGAACTGAGAAAAACTAAAGGACTTACATACGAAGAAGCTAAAAAGACTGCTCTTTCAGATTATATGTACTATGCTTGCCTTATGGTTAAAGCAGGCGATGCAGACGGCGTTGTTTCAGGTGCTTGCCACTCAACTGCAAACACACTTCGCCCAAGTCTTCAGATTGTTAAAACAAAACCGGGCATTAAACTTGTTTCTGCATTCTTCGTAATGGTTGTACCGGATTGCGAATATGGTGCAGACGGTGTGTTCATTTTCGCGGATTCAGGTCTCGAGCAGAATCCCGATCCTGAAAAATTGGCAGCTATTGCACAGTGCTCTGCTGAAAGTTTTGAGCTTTTGGTTGAAAAAGACGCGTATGTTGCAATGCTTTCACACTCAACAATGGGAAGTGCAAAGCATGCAGATGTAGATAAAGTAGTTGAAGCTACAAGAATTGTTAAAGAAAATGCACCCAACCTTAATGTTGACGGCGAATTACAGCTTGATGCTGCAATCGTTCCTTCGGTCGGCGAATCAAAAGCTCCGGGCTCAAAGGTTGCAGGAAAAGCAAACGTTTTGGTATTCCCTGATTTAGATGCAGGAAACATCGGCTACAAATTGGTTCAGCGCCTTGCTAAAGCTGAAGCATACGGCCCTGTTACTCAGGGTATTGCAATGCCCATCAACGACCTTTCAAGAGGCTGCTCGGCAGATGATATCGTTGGCGTTGTTGCAATTACTTGTGTTCAGGCACAGGCAAAATAATTTTTTGAAAGAGGGATTTTAAGAAATGAAAATTTTGGTTATTAACGCAGGTAGCTCATCACTTAAATATCAGCTTATTGATATGGATACTAACAACGTAATGGCAAAAGGCCTTTGCGAAAGAATAGGTATCGAAGGCTCACTTTTAACACATCAGGCAGGAGGCACAAAATATCCTATCGAAATCGTGATGAAAGACCACAGCGATGCAATTGGTGCAGTTATCGCAGCACTTGTAGATAAAAATCATGGTGTTATCGCTGATATGAGCGAGATTTCAGCAGTTGGTCACAGAGTTGTTCACGGCG
>CAZBJD010000127.1:0-3840 GCA_964492155.1 uncultured Eubacteriales bacterium | reverse complement strand
TAAATTTCTCACAGACAATATGTAAACACCTCAAAGCATCTTTTTGAATTCAGCTTAATAGATGGCACATTTTGAAAAATCTCTCCCGTCAGTTCATTTTTCAAAGTTGCTTTTTCTTTTAGCTTAAGTTCAAAATCAAGAGGTTTATCAGAAAAAACACCAAGAACTCTGTTATCTGTGTATACAAATGTATTTCCCGGCGAGTATGTGTGACACCCGCTCTTTTCGCAGATGCTGCGGAAATAACTTACGTCTGCGGGAATTGCCGTATTAACATGATATCTGTCACTCATTCCTGTTACAGTTACAACCGCAGGTTTCCCTCTTTCAGCAGTAAATTTAAAACCTGTAAGCGCTTCGCAGTTTTTAAGGGATGTTGTTTTTCCGCATATGCCCGGTGTGTAATTAAATACAAGCTTTGCATCTGTCCGCGATTCAATACCCTTAAGTTCTTCATCTGTTATACAAAAAGCATTGGCAAAAACAATCAGCTTGTATTCGTAAAGATTTATATTTTTAAGATCGCTTTGCAGACAAACATTTACGGCACAGCCTGTATGCTGCAACTGTCTTAAGTTGCATTCAATAATAAGCTGATTAAATCTATCGTCTGAATACTTGAAGCTTTCTTCATCAACAACATATAATACATCTGCTACACTGTTTGAAGGTAGGCTCTTTACCCTTTTGTTTACTTCCGAAATTTTAGCAACTTCCTGCATAATTTCTTTGTCATCATACCATCCGTCACCTAAATCCATCCACCAACATCCGGAATTATGAGCAGAGTTTTTAACGAATTCACGCCAGAGCATATATCTTGTCTGCTCCATATTCCCAGCTTTCCCGCCAAAGCTGTCAACAGAGTGATGTGTTCGTATATCACATTCATCTATCCATAATTTTTTAGTATTTATACTGTAAAACGGGGACATTTCTCCGCCACAGTCACCAAACCCCGAGCGGTAATATGATTTGGGTGCCGCAAAAAAATCGACATATTTTGAATTCAAAAGTCTTTCCCAACCTAAAAATCCTGTATATGCAGAACGCGAAACATGGATAAGATACCCATAAAATGCACCTGCAAGCTTACCTGACTCATCCTTTACGATTTTACCGAAATATTCAAGAGCATTTACATTAACTTCGGTCATAAAAGTATCATACGCAATTGCTTTTTCGTTTTTATCATAACTTCTGAATTGAGTTTCAAGCGTATCGCCGTATTGTGATTTTTCTATAGGAGAAGGCACAAAATCTCCATCTTCCCATACTGCATTTTTGTTAATACGCTCTTTATACCATTTGTAAAATTCTCTCTGATTATTTATGCCGTAATCCGCAAATCTTGTCTCTTCAAACTTTCTTACTTCTCTGCCCCAGAGCATGCTTTCACCGCTTGCACCATAAGCAATCTGATAACCTATAAATTTGTCGGCATATGGTCCGTCTTCAATGTGGCGAATAAGTTTTCTTAACGCATCACCTGCATCCTCAAGCCATTTTTTTGACGAAAAGCTTTGCAAGGATATAACTCCACCCTCATTAGGTCGCATATCAGAACCTGCCCCTGCAGCATAATACCCGATTTCAGAATCATACCCAAGCATATCATGCTTTAAAGTGCCCACAAGAGCTTTTATCTCATTTGGTGTTCTGGGGCCGTTATGATATACCAGAACATCTTCGGGATGATTTTTACACCAATCTACAGGAACATTAAGCTTCACACGCGGAAAAAAGCATTTAACCTTTCCGCTTTCAAAAAGAGCATCTAATATTTTATCAGTTTCAGTGTAATCATACACACCATCTTTAATCCAACCGCTTGGTAAAATACAAGTGTGTATTGGTACATCTGCATCGCAGAAATCATCGTGAAATTTTGCATATTTTGAAAAATCCTCGGAAAACAGTTTGTTTGGAGAATCAACGGACATAAAGCCCAATCCGAGGCGTGACCAGAATATCGGCTGATTTCTTAATATTTCCAATTGTTTATTCGTATCCATTTCCAACAGTTCCTTTATCAGCTAAACATTTTTCTTTAGAAATATACCGGAAACAAAACTTTCGGTACTATGACCTCTGCTGTCTTCTCATAGTTCGTTGTTACTGCCAAGCCTGCAGCAAACTTTCATTGTCAGGTTATTATGCATAACGAGCGCACAAAAGCAGCAGCCGCAAACCTTTGCAGAGCAAGGGCTTGCAGTTGCTTTTTTTCTGCATAGCGGGCGGAGGAGGAGCCGATTATCTTTGCACCGTTTGCAACAAGTTCACGGATTTTTGCAACGTCTTTCACGCTTCCTACCATCGGCTTGTCGATGAAGACCGGTTTTCCGCGCTCTATAAAAGGAAGTGCCTCAGCTATGTGGTCCTCCCAGTTGCAGGACTGAATAAATCCGATGTCCGTGCTTTCCGCAAGCTCATCAAGGCTTTCCGCACGGTTTTGCATATTTTATCAAGTAATTTTTATCGTTAATTCTCGCTTATAAAAACAAACAGTGGATATTCCGATCTTAAAGCTCTGTTTCCTCTCGAATCATCCGTAATATTTTTCTTTTGCTTCCTTAAACGTTCTGAATGTTTCGTCAAAATATTCTTTGTTTTCAGGCAGAGTCTTATACCACGGAGCTGTCATATAGCCCAAAACATTGCCGTCAGGTGCATTTTTCTTAAAGAATTCCACTAAATCCTCGGCGTTGTTCTTGCATCTGTTGAACACAGACGCACAAGGAACATACTTGTAATTACTTTTTGTGATTTTCAGCATATCCTCTCTGATCTTGACAAACTCCGGATCCTCTTCGACGTATTTAAGATTCATTTCAACAAATTTTTCCTGTTTATAGTAGGGGTAGTAATATTCAGGCCAGATTTCAGGCGAAGTGTAGTTTTCCTCACGCATTGCAAGATAATACCATGGGGAAATAATTGCTTCATCGTCATCAAAGTGCTTACCGTATTCATCACCGAAGTCAAATAACGGGTCGTGCCATATCCACGGTTTCGCACCCGTTTCCCGGACACAGTCAACAAAGAAACGTAAATCATGCCAATATAATTCCTTTTGTCTGTAAATAACAAGCGGGAATTTGCTGCAGCACTTTGCGCCTTCCTCGTCCATCCCTATATGTATATATTGCGGATGATCAAAAAGCTCATATACCTCTTTTATCAGATTGCTGCACACCTTGTAATATATACTCGTTGACACCATTCTGCTGTATTCCCCGAGCCACATATGATGATTGGTTGAAAAATCAAATTTAGGAATTAATGTTATTCCCTTTTCCTTACACATTTTCATCTCGTCGCGCAGCTTTTTTTTGCTCCACGCGCCTTTAACCGCAATTTCGGGACAAGATGCAAATTCTATGCCGTCACCGACATCAAAAACAATCGTATTTATTCCTGCTTTTACAGACTCATCGACAACATAATGCCAAAAATCGTCATCAAAAATAAGCTCGGCATCTTTTTCGCCGGATATATTTGATGTGAGACGCACGAATATTGCCCATATTTTATTATCCATGATATATTCCTCTTTTCAACTGATATTTTTACTTCACTTTATTATAAGCTGCCTCATAAACTGCAAGGATTTCGTCAATAGGCAGCGTTGAAAGCTCCGCCTGGAAAGCATCCCATTCGCTCAGTGGCTTCTGTCCGATTGCGAATTTCTGAATATTCTCGCTTACAAGGGTATTAAGCGTTGTTGAAAGGTCTGCAATCTTCTGTGATTCCTCTGAAGTAAGCGCCAGCCACATAGTAGGGTTGAGATCTGAAACCGTATGCTCAAGAAGAAAATCAGTTACCTCATACTGTTCCTTC
>CAZBJD010000126.1:0-3897 GCA_964492155.1 uncultured Eubacteriales bacterium | reverse complement strand
CTTGGCACTTGCAATGCTTTTAACATCTGTTGCAGCAAGTGCGGCTATGCCTGTTGAAAAAATTCCGGACTTTTTGAATAAAGTGGGAATTATTAAAGCGGGTCAGTATGCTGATAAAACAAAGGTTCTTACAAGAGGCGAATTTGTTAAGATGATTTCAAATCTTATCTTAGACGAGAGCCTTGCAAAGATATCCACAGAGCAGGTATTTAAGGATATTCCTTTAGACAGTGAGATTTTTGCTGTTACAACTCTTTTAAACAAAACTTATAACATTGTTGGAGACGGTAACGGATATTTTGAGCCTGACGAGAATATTACTGCAGAAGCAGTTTGCAAAATTTTAGTTCACATACTTGGTGACGAGTATTTTGCACGCTATTACGGCGGATATATTCCTGCTGCAGCTAATAAACAGCTTTTAAAGCATGTTGAATTTGATGAAAATTCCAATGTTACAGTTGAAGCTGCAATGAGACTTATCTACAATACCATGAATGCAGATATTTCTAATTCCAATACCTATGACGGTAATGCTGACGAAGATACTACCTATCAGACATATATGTCAAAAAGACTTGGTATTAACAAGATTTCGGGAACAGTTACCGATGACGGTGTTACAGGAATTTCAGGTGCTACAACAATCAAGGAAGACGAAATTCAGATTGAAAACTACGTTTTAAAGAATGCTACAGGCTACAAGGATATTGTAGGCTATGAAGTTGAAGGTTTTTACAAATATGATAAGGATTTGAATGAAAGCACTCTTATCTATGTATATTTTGAAGGCGACACAGACTCAGATGATGGCACAGGCGTTGGAGTTAAAGATCCTAATTTGCTTGAACTCGCTGATAAAGATTTAGTCAGATATAATAACTATACATATGAGTATTATGAAGACGAAAATCAGGATGAATTGCTGAAGGCATACCTTAACACAAACTTCAGACTTATTTATAACGGTTATGCTTATACAAAAGCTTCTGCAGAAGCGTCTTTCAACAAGTCGATAGACGAGATGCTGATGCCGGACAGCGGTTGGGTTAGACTCAGAGACACAGATAGCGACGGTTATTATGACCTTATTACCGTTAAAGATTACACAATTGTAGTTTTATCTTCAATTGATACTGATAACTATGTTGTGTACGGCGACCCCAAATATACAGATGTTATAATCGATTTAAAGGGTGCAGAAGATGATATGATTGTCAAAGATGCAGCCGGCTCAATATATGATTTGAATACATTGGATAGGGGCGATGTTCTTTCTATTGCTGAATCAGCAGACGGTAAGCATGTTGAAATTATGTACTCTGCTAATAAGGTAGAGGGTAATTTAGCTGCAATCGACGGTGATATTTACACAGTTGATGCAACTGAATATCGCACAACAAATGAGTTTGAGGCTTATGTAAGCAAGGAAAGCGGCACAGGAAATGCAATTTCTTTGGGCGTACATGGCCAGTTCTGCCTTACATTTGATGACAGAATTGCATACTTTAAAAACTCATCAGAAGCATCAATCAAAGTAGGCTTGCTCGGCACTGCTTTTGCAAAAAGCTCATTTGATGATGAACTTATACTTTATATCTTAACAGATACAGGCTCATTCGATCAGTTAAAAGTGGCGTCAAAAGTTAATGTTAACGGCAGCCGTTGGACACAGGGCTTAAGTGCTCTTAAAACTGAGCTTGACGGCTTCTGTGACAAGCTTATTCGTTACAGATTAAATGCTGACAGCGAAATTAACTGGATTGATACTCCTTACATTATGGGAGAGACCTTCCCCGGAGCAAATGAAAGTGACGATTCACTTCATATCGTAGAAGGCGGAAACGACGTAGATATCAGATACAACAAAAATCAGCTTTCATTCTGGGGCAGATTTTTGATGGATTCGAGTGTAGTTCAGTTTGTAACATATCCTTCAGAAGAATTTGAAAATAGTACGGTACAAACATATGCGTCACTTGGCAGTACCGCAAATATGCATATGACTGCATATTCAACCGATACAGAATCAATGTTTGTTGACTATATTGTAATAGAAAACGACAGAGTGGGTGCAAACGTTTATACAGCTGCTCCTACAACAGGCGTTGTATTGAAGATCAGCGATACTGTTGATGATGACGGCGAGACTATCAAAAAGCTCCTTATTACTACAAATGGCACACATTACACAGAGATTTATGCTGAACAGGAGGCACTTGTTTGTAAATGCGGTCTCGGCGATTGTGCAACAATCCCTCTTGAGGTAGGTGCCGGCGATATTATTCAGTACGCTGCAACAGGCGATGTTATAGACGAAACAATTATCTGCTATGACTACAGCCAGAAAAGACTTGTATCACCGGGTAACAATGCATACTTCGGTACATATAAAAACAACACTTTTACAACCGGCACGTATGCACAGGGTCACGCGTGGACACCTGAGCTTTTGGATACTACATCTACCAGCTCATATTACTATAGCAGAAGATCGGCGAACACAATTCTTGAAGTTAACTGCTTTAACAAGATTGAAAATCAGGCAGCAGAGATAGAATTTGCATTCTGGCCGTTTACTGAAGATCATTCTCTTAACTCATCGGATGAAGTTGTTGAATATGCATCAAGTCAGCCTTTGCTTAAAAGATACTCAATTTCTTCAATGTACGCTATCAGAGTAAATGCTGAAAAAGGTACATTCACACCAATGAGAATAGCAGACATTAAGACTTACAATAACGGTGCAGGAACAAAAGAAACGGGTTATATGCTTTGGGCTTCAGGCGTACCGAAATTGCTTATCTACTATAAATAATAAGGAGGTTGGCTTAAATGAAAAAGTTTCATAAATCAGTCGCCTCGTTACTCGCAGTATTAATGCTTTTAACATCAGCAAACTTTGCGGCATTTGCCGCAGAGGATGCTGACGTGGTAGAAGAAGCGGTTACAGATGTAGCTCCTTCTGCAGTTTCGACCGTAATCCTTCAAAATGAAGGCGGCGAGCTTCCGACAGTCGGCATTTTAGACGGAATTGACATCGACTGGGAAAACTACAAAGCAGAGTCTACAGGCACTCAATTTACAAGAGATTATACATTAGGTCTTTCAGACGTTTATGACGATGTTCCGTCAACTGGAACTGAAGACCGTTTTAATCACGTCAGAGCTTCACTTCCCGATGAAGTTCCGGTTTTTGCTCCGTATACAAAGGCAGAAATCGCCAATACAAAAGTAAAGTTTTATGTATCACCAAACGGTGACGATAAAAACCCGGGTACTATTGACGCACCTTTTGCTACTCCTTACAGAGCAGTAAAAGCGGTAAACGACTTAAAATCAAAACGCGGCGGCGTAACTGTCTATTTCAGACAGGGTACGTATTCGCTCTCAAAAACCCTTGAGTTAACAAACAAAACCAACGGCGTTGACGAAAAGAACCTTGTTTTCTTCTCAAACTATGAAAACGAAAAGGTTACATTCACAGGCTCAGTGGCAATCGAAGGAAAAGAGTTTAAAAAGGCAAGCGATGCCAAGTTTAAATCAAAGGTTCCTGCACTTGCTCAGCCGCACGTTGTATCGGTTGACCTTAAGGCTTTGGGCTACAAGGATTTCGGTACATGGACCACTTCTTCAAGACCTTCACTTTATGTTGACGGTGCGGTTTACACAATCGCAAGATGGCCTAATGGTGCCAACACGTCAATGGCTCAGTACACAGGAAAAGACGAACAAAACGGCGTTAAAAACAAGGGCTACCAGTCTACTAACTCAGAGCTTGGTGCCGCAGGTTCGGGTACAGGCGGATTTGCATTCAAATACTCAAATTCAAGACCAAGAAACTGGGAAAACACAGGCAACCTCTGGATGTATGGTTACTGGTATGCTGAATGGACA
>CAZBJD010000125.1:0-3905 GCA_964492155.1 uncultured Eubacteriales bacterium | reverse complement strand
CACCGACCTAACGGGTATGAACCGTTTGCTCTAGCCAACTGAGCTACACCGCCATATTTTTGCCAAATCAGCAATAAGTATTATAACAAATAAATATATCTTTGTCAATAGTTTTTTTAATTTTTTTTGCATTATCTCCCAATTCTTAAATCTGTACCGCTTACATAGGGACTGAGTATACGATTATTTGTGATTATTCCGTTCTCAAGCATTGAAAACGCACCAAGATGATCTACTATTACGGAGTCAAGCAAAAATTTCTTAACCTTCATAAGTCCGTCCATTAAAAGTTCAGTATTAATAACATCCTGTTCCGACGGAAAAACATTACCTGAAGTATGATTATGCCCGAGAACAACATAAAACGCCTTATAAAAAAGTGCGTCCTCTATAATCCTGTCAATATAAATCCCGGTGGAATCAATGTTTCCTTCCGAAATTTTTTCAGTCTTTATAAGGCGGTATGACTTATCAAGATAAAGTGCATAAGCACATTCAAACTTATTGCCCATACAAACAGACTGTATATATTCTTTTATTCTTCGTGTGTCGTCAAAAACAAGCTTTTTCTCCGTATTGTATTGCATATATCTTTTGATTACTGCAAGGTACGATGCCAGGTGAAGTGCAGTTGCCTCACCAACGCCTTCAACCTGCATAAGCTCCTTTGGCGATGCTTCAACAACTCTGTTAAAACTGCCGAATTTGTCAATTAATCTGTGGGCAATAGGATTTGTATCACCTCGCGGAATAGACTGGAACAGTATAAATTCCAAAATTTCATGATCCAGCAGCGACTCAAACGATGCTGAAGATAAAAGTTTTTGTCTTACACGTGCCCTGTGCCCCGTATGCACACTTTCTTTAGCAGTCAATTTATTCATATCGTTCAAAAAATCACTCCGTAAAATCATATCACATACATTTTACCACAAAATATGTTATTATTCAATACAGGTCAGCTTTATTCTTTATCATTTTGTGACTGATTTTTTAAATCACATTACATACAAAAGTACACACATAAAATGCAGAAAACTGCCGATATCCACAAACAGATGGAAAATGCTGTGCACATACTTTGCTTTTTTCTTTTTGCCGACAGCATACAAAAGTGCACCTACCGTATAGGCAATACCGCCGCTTACAAGAAGCATCATTCCGCCGAAACCGATACCGTCTGCCACCGTCTTGATGCTGAAAATTATGCACCATCCAAGTGCAAGATAGCACACCATTGAAAACTTTGCGTATTTCTTCAGGTCAACTGCATTTAATGTAACACCCAGTATCGCAATACCCCACACAATTCCGAAATACACCCAGCCAAGAGCAGTATTTGCCTCTCGTACCGTGCAAAGCACCAGCGGAGTATATGTTCCTGCAATTAAAATAAATATTGAGCAGTGGTCGATAATCTGGAACACCTTTTTAGCGGTAAGATGTGGCTTTAGCCCATGATAAATACTTGACATAGTATACAAAATAATCATAGTTGCCCCGAAAATCGCACCGCTTACCACCCCGTAAACATTAGAGTGAAGTGCCGCCATTATAACACACAGGGTAACTGCAACAACACCCATTGCACCGCCCACTATGTGAGTTACCATATTCATAATTTCTTCGCCTTTTGTATACGGCGGAAGATTTCTGTCCTTAAGTTTTGTTCTTGTCATATTCATCTCCTCCTCATCTAGTAAAGTATACCACGTGCTATGGTTATTTGTCAATAGCAGGTTACTTGACTTTAACCGCCCGAAGTGTTATAATTTTATGAGAAGGTTTGGAGGGATTGCCATAAATATTGTTGATGTTTCAAAAAAAGCCGGTGTTTCAATTGCAACTGTTTCAAGAGTTTTAAACGGCTCTGCCACAGTTTCGGAAAGCACACAAAAAAAAGTTATGGATGCCGTAAAGGCTCTTGACTATCACCCTAACATTGCAGGCCGAAATTTAAGAACGAACAAGACGGGCAATATTATGGTAATTTTAAACACTCTGTCAAATCCTTTTTTTCCGAGAATTATCAAAGCTATCGAGGAAGAAGCTTCAAAGGATAACTACACCGTTATTATTTCTTCGGTAAACAGTGAAAAAGAGAAATTTAAAAATCAGCTTTCTCTTTTGAAAAAAAGATTTGCAGACGGTGCTATTTTCCTTTCGGTAGATATTCCCGAGGAGTGCAAAGACGAAGTTAAGGCTCTTTCCGAAACAATTCCTGTTGTTCAATGTTGTGAGCAAACCAATATAAAATCAATTCCCGAAGTTAGGATTGACGATTTTGCCGCAATGTATGAAATAGTTTCCCGTATGATAAAAGCCGGCAGAAAGAAAGTTATGTATTTAAGCAACGACAACGTTTTGCCTTCAACCGTGCTTCGTCTTGAAGGCTACAAGCAGGCTTTAAAGGACAACGGCATTGAATTTGACGAAAATCTTGTATTAAAAGGAAATTACGGATACAGAAACGCAAGACTCTTAACCTCTGAATTTATAAAATGCGGCATTGAGTTTGACAGTGTTGTTTGCAACAGCGACCGTATGGCGGCAGGTGCAATCTCCGCACTTAAAGAAAACGGTTTCGGTATTCCCGATGATATTCAGGTAAGCGGATTTGATAATATTGATTTGTGCCATATGGTTACTCCGTCAATCACAACCGTTTCACAGGACAGAAAAGCCATCGGCAAAAAGGCGTACGAATTGCTCTCAATGCGTCTTAACAACCAGGAAGTAAGCAAAAATAATATTATTCAATATACAATTTTAGAAAGAGATTCAACAAAACTTTAAAGGAGATGTATTAAAAATGAAATTAGGAGTTATGAACCCTGCAGTTGCTTCAATGCCTTTTGAAGATGCTATGAAGTATCTGGCTTCATTGGGTGTTGACTGTGTTGAGCTTGGTGCAGGCGGATATCCGGGCGATGCTCACATTAAACCTTCTGAATTAATCGGTCATCCCGAAAAGGTTGCAGAAGTTAAGAAAGTTCTCTCAGACAACAATTTAACAATTTCAGCTATCAGCTGTCACGGCAATCCGCTTCACCCCAACAAGGAGACTGCGGCAAGCTTCCACAATCAGTTCAAAGATGCAATTTTAGTTGCAGAACTTTTGGGCGTTGATACAATCATTGGTTTTTCAGGTTGCCCCGGTGACTGCGATGAATCTAAAAATCCCAACTGGGTTACCTGTGCATGGCCTAACGAATACGGCGAAATTTTAGAATGGCAATGGAATGAAAAGGTTATTCCTTATTGGAAGGATATGGCTGAATTCGCCAAGTCGCACAATGTTACAAAAATCGCATTTGAAATGCACCCGGGCTTTGTGGTTTACAATCCCGAAACTCTCTTGAGATTAAGAGAAGCAGTTGGCGATATTATCGGTGCAAACTTCGACCCCAGCCATCTTTTCTGGCAGGGAATTGATATCATTGCCGCAATCAAAGCTTTAAAAGGTGCAATCCACCACTTCCATGCAAAGGATACAAAGATTGACGAGCAAAACTCAAAAGTAAATGGTGTATTGGATACAAAATCATTAAGCGATGTTGAAAATCGTTCATGGATTTTCAGAACTGTCGGCTATGGCCATGGCAAAGAAGTATGGAACGATATTATAAGCACACTTAAAATGACAGGCTACGACGGTGCTATTTCAATCGAACACGAAGACGCACTTATGTCACCTACCGAAGGTCTTGAAAAAGCAGTTGCGTTCTTAAAAGAAGTTTTAATCTACGAAGCAGCAGGCGAAGCATACTGGGCATAAGTGTTACCGCTAAACCTCAATGCCGGATTATCGTTTTGCATATTTGTTTTGTGCCTTGCGGCATAAATATGTAATATTTAAGGAGCTGTCTCAATAATCATTTTCTTTGTATAAATATTCAAAATCG
>CAZBJD010000124.1:0-3929 GCA_964492155.1 uncultured Eubacteriales bacterium | reverse complement strand
AGCTATTGCGAAGCAATAATTTCGCTTTGCAATTTATTGCTAAATTTAGCTAATATGAATTTTATTGTTGCTGAAAGCCTTGATATAACTTCATTTCTCAACAAATCCTATAAGAACATCCGCACCAAGAAAAAAGACATCCGAAGATGTCTTTTTTCAGTTATATTTACCTGCGGCAAGTGATATTGCTACGCAGTTATATTGCCCCTTGGGCAGTGGTATTCGCCTTCGGCGAGCTTAAGGAACAAAGATAATATAACTGCAAACAAAGTTTGCAATAACACTTTTGATTTATCGAAAATATCACTCCGACGAAGTTGGAATATCACTAAAATAATTGCATCTAAACCGTTCGGCTTTTCCACAAAGAAAGGAAACTTGAACCCTAAGAGGGCAAAAAGTGCTTTATTAATTAATTACATTTTTGGCAACATCAATGAATTTATCCGAAATATTTGAAGTTAAAAGGTTTTGCCTTTTTGTTATATATAAGTGCCTTTTTTTACTGTTTATGATGTTGTAAAGTGCAACATCATCTTTAAAATTATGATATTTGAAAATTGTATCGGTCACAAAGCTTATACCGTTACCGCATGCCGTGAGGCTGTACGATGTGCTGAGCTGGTCAAGGCGGAATGACACATTAGGGGTAAATCCGCTTTTATTGAATATATCTGTTGCGTGATTATACATACTGTTTCCGATTTTAAGCAAAATGAATTTTTCATTTTTAAAGTGTTTTATGGAAACAGACGGAATATTTTCTGCATTAAAATCGGGATTGTTAAGGTCATCGGGAGAAAAACGATATTTTTCCAGACCTTCGTTGCACGAAAAATTCCCGGGAACCGCAAGCAGTATTTTTTCTTCGGTTAAGGGCAGACAGCTGCAGTCAGGCATATCCTCGTCCATACTGTCGATTAAAATATCAATTTCTTCGTTGTTTATCATTTTCCGCAGTTCAACAGAGCTTGCTTCAACAAGAGAAATCTCAATTTTTGGATACATTTTTGAAAATACGCCGATAATCCGCGGCAGAATATAAGAAGTAACATAGTTGGAGCCGCCTATTTTTATGTGTCCGAACTGCATACTGTTTATGTCGTTAATTTTATGTGTAAAATCCTCATAAATATTCATTATTTGTTCGGCAGCTTTTATATATTCGTATCCGATTATTGTGGGGCGAAGGTCTGAATGGCGTCTTTCAAAAAGAGGCTGACCGATTTCATCTTCGATTTTCTTTATGGCTGCACTAAGGCAGGGCTGAGAAACAAAAAGCTTTTCAGCTGCTTTGGTGAAGCTTTTTTCTTTGTATACGGCGTATACATATTCCATTTTTCTGAACATAACGACCTCATAATTTTTAGTTATAATTATTATTTAATATATGTATTTGATTATACAACAAAACCGATGTATAATCAATATCGTTGAGGTGAAAATATGGAATTATTTTATGATTTGATTTTTATATGTCCTATGCTTTTTCTGGCAGGAATAATCGATGGAGTGGCAGGCGGCGGCGGAATTATAGCGTTGCCGTCATACATAATGACGGGAATGCCCCTTAACGTTGCTTACGGGTGCAACAAAATGCAAAGTCTGCTGGGAACATCTGCCTCCCTTTTTAAATATGCAAAAAGCGGATATACGGATATGAAAATTGCCCTTATTACATCTGTAACTGCAATTTTAGGGGCGTTTGTTTCCACAAGAATTATGCTGTCATTAAGCGATAATGCCATAAAAGCGATTATATGTGCGGCAATGTGCTTTGTTGTAGCACTTACCTTACTTATACACAAGCTTCAGGGCGGTGAAAAAATAAGCGTCAAGATAAGCAGAAAGTATGTTTTTCTCGGACTTTTAACGGGATTTGTGTTGGGTTTGTATGACGGCTTTTTCGGTCCCGGCGGCGGAACTGTTGCCATGATGATTTTTGTACTGCTTTTCGGTTATGATATCCGTGTAGGAACGGGCAACGGAAAAGTAGTTATTGTCATTTCAAATTTTATTGCACTTATAAATTACATTGCCGAGGGATGCATATTATATGAAATTGCAATACCCGCATCGGTGTGTAATATCATAGGCAGTTACATAGGGGCGAATTTAGCAGTAAAGCACGGGCAAAAAATCGTTAAAAAGTTTATGGTTGCGGTGGTTGTTGTGCTGCTGATACAATCCGTTTTGAAACTGATTTAAAAATATGAATAAAAACCGCCGTTAGCCGGGTGTTCTTTGGAACACCCGCTAACGGCGGAAGTTTTTTTACTTGATTGTAATTTTTCCTGCTTTGTAGAATTTTCCGTCACGCGGGGCGGCGGTTGCAAAGTACACAAGCGGATAATTCTGACCGAAAATGCCGATTTCTATGTCATAGCTGCCGCTTTCAATGCTTTCTGGAAGTGAAAGTACAATTCTTTCTGCAGATTTGCCCGGAAGCCACTTTGTAACGTTAATATCTGTCTTGATTTCGTACTCCTTGTCGCCTTTAAGCTTTACATAAAGGGGAGTTTTGTCATACATAGGAGCAACTCCAACGTTATCAATGCCAAGCTTTAATTCAATATCGTCGCCTTTTTCTGCAAACTCGGGGAATTTGAAGTAGTCAATTTTAAAGTGATAACCCATTTTGGCAACCCATGCGTCAACCTTGTCTTTCCATTCAAAAGGAATTGGCAACGATTTGCCGTTAAATGAGCTGACGTGCCACTGTAACGAAATCTGGATAATTTCGTCGATATCCCAGCCTTGTCTTTGCCATTCGCCAAGCCACCAGAATGCCTCAAATGAAACGGGGGCAGTCTGCCACAGATTTGAAAGCTTTTCAAATGCGGGCGGATACTTTTCATAAATATGCTCGGGATGCCCGAACCCGTCACCTCTTGCGCCGACAGAGCAATGCTTTGATGCACGCTCAATTAATTCAGGCTTGAACACCTGACCGATAAGACGGGTATTTTTAAAAGCCGAAGTATAAATATCAAATAGTTTTTCCAAATCTTCGGGCGGATAAAGCTCAAGCTTGTGACCTTCTCCCCACGCACCGGGCAGTGAAATATCCATTGTGTCAAAGGTGGGGTCTGAGTCAAATCTTTCGCCAAGCTTTTTTATTGCCTCGCCGAAAAGCTCAATGAAAAGCGGGTCTGTGGGTGAGTCCTTAACACGCATACCGTCGGGACGGCGGGGACAGTCAATCAACTCTTTGAGCCAGTCGGGAACATCATCACAGGCACGTGTGCTATGTGCCATAAGACGCAGTATAAGCGTTTGCCCGCAAGCCTTGGCTTTGTCGATAATGTTTTGAATAAAATCGTAGTTGTATTTGCCTCTTTCGGGCTCGAATTCTTTCCATAAAAATCTTATGTAAACAATTGAGGTTTCGGGATAAAAGCCCTGTTCAAGACCCTTTTGTTCAACATAATCGGGAATGGGATAACATTCATAATGCTCGGTTTCGCACATTTTGTTTTCGGGACGTACAACACAGTCTGAATAAAGCGGCTCGCCTTTAAAATGCTGAAAGCTCATAAACCCTGTGTTGGGATTTTGCCCATCTTCTCTTTTATATTCAAAATAATTTGTGTTATCGGCAGTTTTTAACATCGAATTCACCTCATAGCTATTATAACATATCGGAAATTAAAAATCAACTTGCTGAAAACAAACAGATAATCTTTGAATAATGAAATTTTTTTAAAATATTTTTAAAAAATTATTGACAAATAAATAAATCTTTGCTATAATAGCAACGTTGAAGATACATAGCGGGATTGTGTAAGGGTAGCACGACAGACTCTGACTCTGTTTGTGAGGGTTCGAATCCTTCTCCCGCTGCCACAAAAAAAGCGAGCACAGGTGTGCTCGTTTTTTTGTGCTTAAAAGGGTGGATTCGAACCATTCGGAAGGCAAAAAGCGGGCAG
>CAZBJD010000123.1:0-3932 GCA_964492155.1 uncultured Eubacteriales bacterium | reverse complement strand
TTAATTGAAAAAGAAATCGAATTTTTAGGAAACGCTGTTAACAATCCTGTAAGACCTTTAGTTGCAATCCTTGGTGGCTCTAAGGTTTCAAGCAAAATTTCAGTTATCAACAACCTTTTGGAAAAGGTTGATACTTTAATCATTGGCGGCGGTATGGCTTATACATTTATGAAGGCTCAGGGCGAAGAAGTCGGCGATTCACTTTTAGAAGAAGATTATCTCGATTATGCAAACGAAATGGTTGCAAAGGCTAAAGAAAAAGGCGTTGAACTTTTACTCCCTGTTGATACAGTTGTTGCAAAAGAATTTTCAAACGACGCTGAGCACAAGACAGTTGGCAGAGGCGGTATCGAAGCAGGCTGGCAGGGTCTTGATATCGGCGAAAAGACAATCGAACTTTATAAAGACGCTGTTAAAAATGCCAAAACAGTTGTTTGGAATGGTCCTATGGGCGTATTTGAAATGCCTAACTTTGCTAAAGGTACAAATGCAATTGCTCAGGTTCTCGCTGAAATCGATGCTACAACAGTTATCGGCGGCGGCGACAGTGTTGCAGCTGTTAACCAGGCAGGCCTCGGCGACAAGATGAGTCACATTTCAACAGGCGGCGGTGCTTCACTCGAATTCTTAGAAGGCAAAGACCTCCCCGGCATTGTTGCATTAAACGATAAATAATAAATCAATATAACACAAAATCAGTTAAAACTTTTGTTTTAGCTGATTTTGTGCACATTTTACATATCAAGGAGATTTTATAATGAGAAAATATGTTATTGCAGGAAACTGGAAAATGAATAAAACTCCCAGCGAAGCTAAAGCTTTAATTCAGGAGTTAAAACCTTTGGTTGCTGACGCAAAATGCGATGTTGTAGTTATCCCTCCTTTCACTTCACTTTGTGCAGTTTTGGAAGAAACTAAGGGAACAAACATTAAAGTTGGTGCTCAGAATATGCATTTTGAGGAAAGCGGTGCTTACACAGGTGAAATCGCACCTTCAATGCTTAAAGAACTCGGTGTTAGCCATGTTGTAATCGGTCACTCAGAAAGACGAGAATACTTCGCTGAAACTGACTTTACTGTTAACAAAAAAGTTAAAAAAGCTTTAGAGCACGGTCTTACACCTATTCTTTGCTGCGGTGAAAGCTTAGAACAGAGAGAACTCGGTATCACCTTCGAGCATGTTGCTACACAGATTAAAATCGGTTTTACCGATATTTCGGCAGAAGACGCAAAGAAAATCATTGTTGCCTACGAGCCAATCTGGGCTATCGGTACAGGTAAAACTGCAACAGATGAACAGGCTAACGAAGTTTGCAAAGCGATCCGTGATACTTTAGCTGCTCTTTACGGTCAGGCTACAGCTGACGAAATCACAATTCAGTACGGCGGAAGCGTTAACGCTAAAAACGCATCAGGTCTTATGGCAATGTCTGACATTGACGGCGGCTTGGTTGGCGGTGCAAGCTTAAAAGCTCCCGATTTTTCTACAATCGTGCACTTTTAATTGAAACTTGATTGTTTACGGGCGATTTTCCAATCGCCCTACAATTTTGAAAGGAGAAAACTATGAAACCATTAATGCTTATGATTTTAGACGGATTTGGCATAAATCCGTGCACAGATAAGGGTGTTAACGCAATTTACGAAGCAAACACGCCAAATATGGATAAACTTTTCAAAACCTGCCCTAACACAACTCTTTCCGCAAGCGGAATGGACGTTGGGCTTCCCGAAGGTCAGATGGGCAACTCTGAAGTAGGTCACACAAACATCGGTGCAGGCAGAATTGTTTATCAGGAGCTTACAAGAATTACTAAATCAATCGCAGACGGCGATTTTTTTGAAAACGAAGCACTTATGAGTGCAATCAAAAACTGTCTTGACAACAACTCATCACTTCATTTAATGGGACTTTTGTCAGACGGAGGTGTTCACAGCCACAACAAGCATCTCTATGCTTTGGTTGAAATGGCAAAGAAAATGGGACTTGAAAAAGTTTACGTTCATTGCTTTTTAGACGGACGTGACGTTCCCCCATCATCAGGTGCTGACTTTGTTAAAGACTTATCTGACGAGCTTGAAAAAATCGGCGTTGGTAAAATTGCAACAGTTATGGGCAGATACTACGCTATGGACAGAGATAACCGTTGGGAACGTGTTGTTAAAGCTTACGATGCTATGGCAAAGGGTATCGGAAATATGTCAGATAACGCATATGAGGCAGTAAAAAAATCATATGAAAATGATATCACAGACGAATTTGTTGTTCCGACAGTTATTACAACTGCAGGTGAACCAACCGCTACTGTAAAATCAGAAGACAGCGTTGTTATGTTCAACTTCCGTCCCGACAGAGCAAGAGAAATCACAAGAACTTTCGTTGACCACGAATTTACAGGCTTTGAAAGAGAATTCATCAAGCCATTATATGTTTGTATGACTCAGTATGATGCTACAATGCCAAATGTTATGGTTGCATTCAAACCACAGACACTTGAAAACACATTAGGTGAAGTATTAAGCAAAAAAGGCTTAAAGCAGCTTAGAATTGCCGAAACCGAGAAATATGCCCACGTTACATTCTTCTTCAACGGCGGTGTTGAAGCAGTTTATGACGGTGAGGACAGAGCGTTAATCGCTTCCCCCAAGGTTGCAACTTATGACTTAAAGCCTGAAATGAGTGCTTATGAAGTTTGCGACGAAGTTATTGCAAGAATTGATTCTGATAAATACGATGTTATTATCTTAAACTTTGCAAACTGCGATATGGTTGGTCATACAGGCGTGTTTGACGCAGCAGTCAAAGCTGTTGAAGCAGTTGACACCTGTGTTGGAAAGGTTGTTGACAAGATGCTTGAAAAAGGCGGCAGAGTGTTAATCACCGCTGACCACGGTAACGCAGACAAAATGATTGACACCGACGGAAGCACATTTACTGCTCACACAACAAACCTTGTTCCTCTTATTTTAGTTGGCGATGACAAGGAATTAAAAGCAGGTCGTCTTTGCGACCTTGCTCCGACAATGCTCGAACTTATGAACATTGAAAAGCCTTCTGAAATGACAGGCGAAAGCTTAATTAAATAACACAAAAGGGAATGTAAATTTTTACATTCCCTTTTAGTTTACCATTCCTGATTTTTTATATTCAGACAGAAGTTAATGCAAGACAGTATAACAAGACATTTAAAACATTAAACGAGGTTGGCTGGGGCTACAGATATCCGCGAGATATTAAAGAGCTGGAAGAAATTATGGACTACACAAAGGAATTTCCTAACATCACCTGTGTTGCACTAGATGATTTTAAAAACGATGATTTTCACGTAGCAAGACCAATCAGCGATTTGCAAAACTTTATGGACAGACTACACAATAATCAGCCAAGAAGACTTGACAGCTGGATGATTCTTTACACTAAACAGTTTGGTCTTGATGCTGCAGATGATGCAGATTTTCAGAAATATGTTGACCTTTTTGACGGAATTATTATGTGGACTTGGGAAGAAAAGGACGTTACGCTTATTCCTGAAAAGTTTGAAATTTTCAAAAAAAATGGTCGAAAATAAGCGTCGTATGGCGGGTGTTTACCTTTACAACTTTGGCGAGAAAAAGCAGGCAACAGGCAAAACCGTAAAATGGCAGCTTGATTTCTGGCATGAAAAGCTTGTTAAAGGCGAAATTGAGGGTATTGTTCTTCACACAAACACAATGGCAGACCTTGATTATGAAGCTTATGATGCCGCAGTAGAGTGGATGGATGCTCACGGCGATGAAGAAATTTAAATTAAGGAAGTCTGTCAAATAATTTGTTAGTGCCATACTACAACATTGCGAAAATTTCACCAATTTTTTTCAAATTTTGCTTGACATTATATATATATATATATATATAATATGTATGCAATGTTGCAAATGAAAGGATGAATGTA
>CAZBJD010000122.1:0-4021 GCA_964492155.1 uncultured Eubacteriales bacterium | reverse complement strand
GGTATGGTTACCTGTTGTCTTTTCCCTACACACAATAGAACTGTTGAATCCGACGAGTTTATTTTTAATCTTATAAAGAATCATGCATTAGGTTGTCTTTGGGTTGACCCTGATACTCCGAATTTTGAAGAAGTTATGGCAAGAATCAAAGAATTGGCAGACTATCCTCTGCTTATAATCTGCGATGCAGAAAGCGGTATGAAGCCATATAAAATTGGCAGACACAACGCCCTTGGTATGACAGACTCAGTTGAGCTTGCCTATGAATTTGGTAAAGTTACAGCCATTACTGCAAAGCAAAAAGGCTATAACGTGGTTTGCGACCCTGTTGTTGATATGATGGACGGTCCCGGAATGTGCGGTTCAAATATCCGTTCAATGGGCAGCGACAAGCATAAGGTATCATCTTTGGCAGTTGCTATGGCAAAAGGTATGCACGATGGCGGTGTTTTATCAGTTGCAAAGCACTATCCAAGTGCAAAAACAGGCGATACGGGCGGCAGACTTATTGACTCACATATGGCTGAAACTTCATCACCTCTTACAAAAGAAGAACTTTTAGAGTATAACCTGTATCCGTATTTAGAACTTATGAAAGAGGGCTTGTTAGATGGTATTATGACAGGTCATTGCAGACTTCCAAATATCGACCCTGACTACCCTGCTTCACTTTCAAAAAAGGTTATCGGAATAATAAGAGAGCAGGGCTTTGATGGTTTTGCAATCACGGATGCTCTGCAGATGATGGGCATTGTTACAAAATTCGGTGCCACAGACTCAAAGGGTCTTGCAATAGAAAACGGAAACGATATCGCTCTTGCCTGGACTCATGATGCACGAATTGGCTACAACGCTGTTTTAGAAAGCTACAAAAAAGGAATACTTTCAGACGAAAGACTTGATGCGGCAACAAAAGTAGTTTTAGCTGCTCAGCACAAGGTTTTTGAAATGCAGCCAAAGTTCACAGAGCTTACTGAATACGATATAAAAGCTATTGAAAAAATAAACACAGATTCGGTTTATGCAAAAACAGATGATGGACTTAAACCTTCAATCTCCCGTGATGGAAAGCATCTTTTCGTTATTCTTACAGATAATGATGCTCAGGTTTCAGACGATGGCAAGGTAGATGTTGATACCTTCTCGGGCGGCTGGTACAACCCCGCTGACATTACAAAAAGGCTTAAGGAGCTTTTCCCCAATTCTGAATATTTTGCATTAAGAGAATTCCCCACAGGCTGGAATGTTCACTGTGCGCTTGATAGTGCAAATGGCTGTGATGATGTTGTTTTTATAACCCGTATGGAGGGCGGAGCATATAAAGGAAAAGAAGAGTTTACGCCCCCTATTATTTCTTTGATAGATGCAATGCAGGTTACAAACAAGATTTCCACCATCGTTCACTACGGAAATCCATACACATTAGAGCCGCTTCCTCACATATCACGCATTATTATAGGCGGAGCCTCTTCTGCCTGCGTTATGGCAGCATTAGAAGTTTTAGCAGGCAATTATCCTGCCAAAGGCAAGCTTACATACGATATCAACCTGCAATAAAAGCAGGTAATATAAAAAACTTTTTGCTTTTTTCACTTTTCCTGTTGACTATATATAATTAAGTAAATCAAGGAGGTATTACCATGAAAGAATTAAAATTTGAAGAATTATCAGTAGAGCAAAAATTAGGTATGGTATCCTGCGGATATGTGTTATGTGATTCAGACTGGGAAGATTTTGATTCCAATTTGGAATACACATTAGACGCAATAAGAAATCATCGTTTAGGTTCTGTATGGATGAGTCCCGGAACCAAAAGCTTTAAATATGCTCTTGAAAAAATCAAGGAAGCCGCAGACTATCCTATTTTGATTTTCACAGATGCAGAAAGCGGTATCGGAGAATTTATGATTGGAAAGCACAACGCTTTAGGCTCAACCGACAACGAAGAATATGCTTATACCTTTGGTAAAGTTGTTGGTGTTACCGCAAGAAAAATGGGATACAACATAGTTTGCAACCCTGTTTTAGATGCGTTTGTTGGTGCACGCTACCTTGGAACCGATATAGAAAAGGTTACAAAATTAGGTGCAGCTATTTCCCGCGGTATGCACGATGCAGGTATATTAAATGTCGCAAAGCACTACCCAAGTGCAGGCTCAGATATCGGCGTTGACTCACATATGTCGGCAAGCATTTCTTATAAATCTGAAGAAGAACTTTTGGAAGAATCATTACGCCCATATATCGAGCTTAACAAGCAGGGCTTGATTGACGGTATTATGACAGGTCATATTAGATTGGATAACATTGACTATGGAATGCCAACGTCACTTTCCAAAAAAGTTATTGATATTATCAAAAAGCAAGGCTTTGAAGGATTTTTTGTTACTGACTGCTTAAGAATGATGGGCGTTATGTCAGACTTCGGTGAGATTGACCCCAAGGGTATGTGTATTGAGGCAGGAAACGATGTGGCACTTGACTGGGATTACACAAAAAGAGCATACGATGCTATGGTTGATTGCTACAAAAGAGGGCTTTTGTCTGATGAAAGACTTGACGAGGCTGTAAAAAAGGTTTTGGAAACCCAAAAAAAAGCTTTAAATCTGCCCGAACCTGCTGAAATTACAAAAGAAGACCTTGAAAAATTCAACAGTATCAACAAAGATTCAGTTGTTGCCATAGCCGATGACGGTGTAGATGTTGCACTTTCAAAAGAGGACAAGCACTTCTTTGCAATAATGGTTGAAAACGGAACAAGCATTAACGATGAAGGAAAGGTTACTGTTGATACCTTCACAACAAAGTGGTTTAACCCTGTTCACGTAGAAGAAAGACTTAAAGAGCTTTTCCCAAACTCAAAAGTTCACTTTATTGACCAGTTCCCGTCACCTAACCAGAATGCGATGCTTTTACAAGATGCTATGGACTGCGAAGACTATGTATTTATGACATTTACAGACAAAAAGGCATATTCAGGTCTTGACAGATTTACATCACGCTTACTTACAGTTATGCAGGCATCATTAATCAATGCAAAAAACAGAGGCACAACTGCATCTGTTGTCCACTTCGGAACTGCAACAGTTTTAGAAGATTTACCTGAACACTTCCCACGCATAATCATCGGTGGTCAGTCACCTGACTGTGTCGACTGCACATTAGACGTTTTGGCAGGAAAATATCCTGCAAAAGGCATACTTCCTTATGAGATTAATTTGAAATAATTTTACTTAAAAATGCGTATTTTTTGTATACAACAAAAGCACCCGAAAAATCGGGTGCTTTTACATTCCTTTTTATTCAAAAAGCGGCGTGGAAAAATATCTTTCAGCAGTATCGGGAAGAACAGTTACAACAGTTTTCCCGGGGCCTAAAGCCTTTGCAAGCTTTATTGCTGCCGCAACATTTGTTCCGCTTGAAATTCCGCACATTATTCCCTCTTTTGCCGCTAAATCCTTTGAGGTCTGAATAGCTTCTTCGTCTTTAACAATGCAGATATCATCATAAATATTCTGATTTAATATGGCAGGAATAAGTCCGTCACCAATGCCCATCTGGATATGAGTTCCGATTGAACCACCCGACAAAATTGCCGCATTTTCAGGCTCAACTGCCCAAATTTTCATATCAGGATTTGCGGCCTTTAAAGTCTCTCCGATTCCTGTTATAGTTCCGCCCGTGCCAATTCCTGAGCAAAATCCGTGAATTTCGCCCCCTACCTGCTCTAAAATCTCCATGCCCGTTACGCTTCTTTGAACTTCCGGGTTTGCAGGATTTTCAAACTGCTGAGGAACATATACATTTTCATCTTCCTGTTGCATTTTAAGCGCCAACTTCACGCACTCATCAATACAATCACCGATGTTTCCTGCATCGTGAACCAGAATAACCTCCGCTCCGTAATGACGCACAAGCTTTCTTCTTTCCTCACTTACAGAATCGGGCATAATAATTTTTGTTTTATACCCAAACACTGCGCCAACCAACGCAAGACCAATACCCTGATTGCCGCTTGTTG
>CAZBJD010000121.1:3733-4087 GCA_964492155.1 uncultured Eubacteriales bacterium | reverse complement strand
GCCTGTAATATGTGACACAGCCTTTACTTTAACTTTTTTAAAGAGTTCAAGCATTGGCTTCACATAAATTTTTGTGGGTGTAAGTAAAGTCTCGCCTATTGATTTGCCGCCTAACGCTTCAACAGGAGATTTAATATCTGCATTTTCAACATCAAAAACTTTTCTCACGAGTGAAAATCCGTTTGAGTGTACACCACTGGAAGGAAGAGCAATAATAACATCGCCTTCTTTGATGGTTTTGTTATCAAGAATTTTTTCTTTATCAACAACGCCGACAGCAAATCCTGCAAGATCATATTCATCTTCGGGATAAAATCCCGGCATTTCTGCAGTTTCACCGCCAATTAAAGCCGC
>CAZBJD010000121.1:0-3723 GCA_964492155.1 uncultured Eubacteriales bacterium | reverse complement strand
ACTGAACGCATCCTTCAGAAACACCGGAAACAATCTGTGCAACCTTCTCGGGGTAATTTTTTCCAACAGCAATATAATCAAGGAAAAACAACGGCTTTGCACCGCAACAAATAATATCATTAACACACATGGCCACGCAATCAATGCCAACTGTATCATGCTTGTCCATCAAAAATGCCATTTTCAGTTTTGTACCAACACCGTCAGTACCGCTAACCAACACAGGATTTTTGATCTCTGACAAATCAAGTGAAAAAAGACCGCCAAATCCACCGATATCCGAAACAACCCCGCTTGTCATTGTGCGGGCAATATGTTCCTTCATCAAACGAACAGCCTCATAACCTGCAGTAATATCAACACCCGCTTCTTTGTAACTTTCACTAAAGCTTTTCATAATAAAACTCCTCTCAACAACTTTATAGTAGCACAAAACTTTTCTGACGGAATATCAGAAAAGTTTTGTTATTATTCAGTCTTAAAACTGTATTTTTCAGAAACAATCTTATCCTTTTCGAGAACTTTTGCTGTAGCAGCATTTCTCATTTCTTCAAACTTTGAAGCAACAGTACTGTCAGAAACTGCAAGAATTTGAAGTGCCAGTAAAGCTGCATTCTCTGCACCGTCAATTGCAACAGTTGCAACAGGCATACCCGAAGGCATCTGAACCGTAGACAAAAGTGCATCCAATCCATCAAGAGTAGAAGATTTTACAGGAATTCCTATAACCGGTAAAATTGTATTTGCAGCCATTGCACCTGCAAGGTGTGCAGCCTTCCCAGCAGCCGCTATCACAACACCAAATCCGTTATCTTTCAGAGATGACGCAAATTCTTTAGCTTCAACGGGTGTTCTGTGCGCAGATAGAACTCTGACTTCACAAGGAACTCCAAACTCCTTAATTTTATTGATACATTTTTCCATAACAGGTAAATCGCTGTCACTACCCATAATAACTGCAATTTTTTTCATATTTACCTCCTGATTTTAATAAAAGGGCAATCCTAAAATATAAAATTAAAGGATTGCCCAGACGGTCGACATAAATTATTGTTCTTTATTCCCCGTGGTAAACCCACTAATCCGTCAGTCATAAAGAACGCATAAATATAATACCACATTTTTGTAATTTAGTCAACAGAATTTAACATTTTAAATTATATATTTGCAAAATTTTCACTTGTTGAAATTATTCGATTTATCCCTTAAAAATTGCAACGCTTTTTTCTCCAGCCTAGACACCTGCACTTGTGATATTCCAAGCATTTTTGCAATTTCCTGTTGCGTTTGTTCCTTGAAAAACCTCAGTAATATTATTTGTCTCCCTCTTGCATCAAGTTTTTCCAACATTTCTTTTAAGAACAATTTATCGTCAATTGACACTTCTAAGTCGTCGTCAGCTTTTAAGGTGTCAAGAATATAAGTGTCATCGTTTATTTGTGCATATATGGATTCAATTGGCATTGAAGCTTCCATTGTTTCAACAATGGTTTCGGCATCAAACCCTGTATACTCACACAGATCATAAATTGTCGGCTCAATTTCACGTTCTTTTCTTAAAATTTCTGCAGCAGCTTTAATTTTTGATGAAACTTCTTTAATTTTTCTTGGAATTTTAATAATCCCGTCATCTCTGAAATATCGTTTAATTTCCCCAAAAATCATTGAGACTGCATATGTGGAAAATTTCACTTCATATTCGGGATTGTAGTTTTTTGAAGCTTTAATCAGTCCCACAGAACCTATTTGGACTATATCATCAAAGTCCACACCGCGGCCTGAAAATTTCTTAGCGACCATATAAACCAACCCCATATTACTTTCAATCATAAAATTTGTGTGTTCTAAATCAGTCATTGTTTCCGATAATTTTCCTCATAATAATTTTAGTTCCAAAGTCCGGCTTCGATACAACCTCGAGTGTATCCATAAAAGTTTCCATCACGGTAAATCCCATTCCTGACCGTTCTAATTCCGGCTGTGAAGTAAATAAGGGCTGTCTTGCTTCTTCAACATCAGCTATCCCGCAACCTCTGTCTTTAATCTCTATACAAACTTCGTTAATGTAGCTTTCGGCAGAAAGATATATGATACCTTTTTTATTTTTATAGCCGTGAATAATCGCATTGGTAACAGCTTCAGAAACAGCCGTTTTAATATCACACAATTCGTCAAGTGTGGGATTGAGGTCGGCAACAAAATGAGCAACAATCTGTCTTGCCAGCTTTTCGTTTTCCGGACAGCTTTTAAATTCTGTATGTATGTAATTACCTTTCATTCAGTTCACCTCGCAAATCATATTGTCTGTCTCAAAAGTTACGGGTATTATTTTATTAATACCCGATATCTCTATAATTTTCAATACTGCTTTTGAAGGATTATTGATTATAACCGCCCCTCCCATTGACCTAAGAAGTTTATATCTTCCCAAAATCATACCTATACCTGAACTGTCCATAAATTCAACTTTTGAGAAGTCGAATATAAGGCTCTTTATGGGCCTTTTGTTAATTTCATCATCAATTTTTTTGCGGATTTCAGATGAATTATTATGATCGATATCTTCAACAAGTTTAACCGTTAAAGTATTATTTGCTAACAAAATATTCATATTTTCCTCCTTTATAAAATCTGATAATTTAATATTACATCATCAGTATTAAATTTAATGCAGAAAAAAGTCGCAAACTCATTAAAAGTTTGCGACTTTTTTTGCATATCAAAAATTATTTCAGTTTCTCTAAATTTTCAACAACTTTATCAAGCATATTGCGGTACTTAACACCTTTTTCTTTTTCTTCTTCTATTAATTTTGCGGGTGCTTTAGACACGAAGCCCTGATTGCTCAGCTTGCTTTCAACACGCTTAACCTCGCCTTCTAAACGTTGTTTTTCTTTCAATAAACGTTCTCTTTCTTTTTCAACATCGACAAGATCTCCCATCGGAATAAGAATCTGTGCACCGGCAGAAACAACATTTGCGGCATCTTCAAGAACAAAGTCATCATCTACGATACTTACACCTGACGCATTAGCAAGCTTCTGGAAGAAAACAGTCCCCTGTTTGAACACATCCTTATGTTCAGTTTTGATGTAAAGATTAGCTTTTCTTGATACAGGAACATTCATGGTTGCTCTTGTATTTCTTATAGATTTAATAGCATCCATAATAAGCTCAAGTTCCTTTTCTTCTTTGTCAAAACACATATCAGAACCGTAAACAGGCCACGATGTACGCATAATTGTTTCACCTTCATGAGGAAGATGCTGCCATATTTCTTCTGTAATAAATGGCATAAACGGATGAAGAAGAATTAAAGTATTTGTCATAACATAAACCAAAACATTCTGTGCAACTTTGTTAGTCGGATCTTCAGTTTCATACAAACGAGGTTTAACAAGTTCAATATACCAATCACAAAAATCGTCCCAGATGAAATCGTAAAGCTTAGCTACGGCAACTCCAAGTTCAAATTTATCAAGATTTTCTGTAACTTCCTTAGTAAGAGTATTAAGCTTGCTGATAATCCACTTATCTTCAACACAAAGCTTTGACACATCTATGTCAGCGGTAACTTCTTCAGTAAGATTCATAAGGATAAATCTCGAAGCATTCCATATTTTATTTGCAAAGTTTCTGCTTGCTTCAACACGTTCTTCATAATATCGCATATCGTTACCGGGTGAATTACCTGTTGCCAACGTAAATCTCAATGCATCAGCA
>CAZBJD010000120.1:0-4096 GCA_964492155.1 uncultured Eubacteriales bacterium | reverse complement strand
TGCGGAAGACCGCATGCTTATTTAAGAAAATTCGGCATTTGCCGTATTTGCTTCAGAGAATTGGCTTACAAAGGTCAGATTCCTGGTGTTAAAAAAGCAAGTTGGTAAGAATCAGTGAGATTTAGTCTCGCTTAAAAGTTATGTTTTTAAGTATTATGGAAGGAGGCAACATATATGCATATTACAGATCCTATCGCAGATATGCTTACTCGTATCAGAAACGCAAATGACGCAAAGCACGAAACAGTTGATGTTCCTTGCTCGAACATGAAGAAAGCTATTGCTGACATTTTGCTTGAAGAAGGATATATTAAGAATTATCAGATCATTGATGATAATAAACAGGGTATCATCAGAATTACTCTTAAGTATGCTGCTAACAAGAAAAAGGTTATTTCAGGACTTAAGAGAATTTCAAAACCCGGTCTCAGAATTTACGCATCTAAGGAAGATCTTCCGAGGGTGTTAAGAGGTTTAGGTATTGCTATCATCTCAACTTCTAAAGGTATTATGACCGATAAGAAGGCAAGACAGAACAATGTTGGTGGCGAGGTATTAGCATACATCTGGTAATCAAAACGATTAACAGACAATGCACATAAGTTAAGGAGGTGTATACGATGTCCAGAATAGGAAGAATGCCAATTGCGGTACCCCAGGGCGTCGAAGTAAAACTTGGTGCGGGTAATGAAATTACAGTTAAAGGTCCTAAAGCTACACTTTCAAGAGTATTGCATCCGGATATGCAGATTACTGTTGAAAACGGACTTATTACTGTTACAAGACCTTCGGAGAATAAGACACACAGATCACTCCATGGACTTACTCGTACTTTGATAAATAACATGATTATTGGTGTAACAGAAGGTTACTCAAAAACTCTTGAAATTAACGGCGTAGGTTACAGAGCTCAGAAACAGGGTAACAAGCTTGTTATGAACTTAGGTTTCTCACATCAGGTTGAAATGGAAGAAACAGACGGCGTAAAAGTTGAAGTTCCCAACCCTAACCAGATTATCGTTTCAGGCAGCGACAAACAGGCTGTTGGTCAGTTTGCTGCAAAGGTTAGAGAAAAGAGACCGCCGGAGCCATATAAAGGCAAGGGTATTAAATACGTTGATGAAGTTATCAGACGTAAAGAAGGTAAGACAGGTAAGAAATAATGCTGCCTGACACTTTAGAAAGGAGTGGAGAGTTTTGATTAACAAAACTGCAAGTAACGTTGCTAGAGTTGCAAGACACGCTAGAGTCAGAAAACACATCTCAGGTACTCCTGAAAGACCGCGTCTTTGTGTTTTCAGAAGCTCTAAGAATATATACGCTCAGATTATCGACGATGTTAACGGTAACACTTTAGTTTCAGCTTCTTCTTTGGAAGCAGGTTTCGAAGGTGTTGGTTCTAACAGAGAAGCTGCAAAAGCTGTTGGTAATATGGTAGCAAAAAAAGCACTGGATAAGGGTATCAAGAATGTTGTATTTGACAGAGGCGGATATGTTTATCACGGTAGAGTAAAAGAATTAGCAGAGGGCGCCAGAGAGGGCGGCCTGGAATTCTAATCAGGAGGTAAACTATGGCAGATTTAAACACAAACGGTGTTGAAATTAAAGAAACCGTTGTTAATATCAACCGTGTTGCCAAGGTTGTAAAAGGTGGTAGAACCTTTAGATTTAGTGCTTTGGTAGTAGTAGGTGACGAAAATGGCCATGTAGGCTGCGGAATGGGCAAAGCTGCTGAAATTCCGGAAGCTGTAAGAAAGGCTATTGAAGACGCTAAAAAGAACATGGTTTATGTTCCAAGAGTTGGAACAACAATTCCTCACGAAATCATCGGTGAATTTGGTGCAGGCAGAGTATTACTTAAACCTGCTGCTCCCGGTACCGGTGTTATCGCGGGCGGTCCTACCAGAGCGGTACTTGAACTTGCTGGTATCAGAGATATCAGAACAAAGTCATTGCGTTCAAACAATCCTAAGAACATGGTAGGCGCAACAATCGCAGGTCTTGCCGGCCTTAAGGAAGCTAAAGGCGTAGCAGAACTTCGCGGCAAAACAGTAGAAGAAATTTTAGGTTAAGGAGGAGATTTTAGATGGCAAGCATCAAAGTTACTTTGGAAAAGAGTCTTATCGGCAGAAAAAAGGACCAGATTGCCACTGTATCTGCTCTGGGACTTAAGAAAATTAGACAGTCAGTTGTTCATGAAGCAACTCCTCAGATTTTAGGCATGGTTAAGAAAGTTTCACACCTTGTCAGCGTAGAGGAAAATTAATTATTTAAGGAGGTGCACTAATATGAAGCTTAGTGAATTATCACCAGCTCCAGGTTCTGTCAGAGAACACTACAGAAAAGGAAGAGGTCATGCTTCAGGTAACGGTAAGCAGGCAGGCAGAGGTCATAAAGGTCAGAATGCCCGTACAGGCGGTGGCGTAAGACCCGGCTTCGAAGGCGGTCAGATGCCGTTATACAGAAGATTACCTAAGAGAGGCTTCACAAACATCTTTGCTAAAAAGTATGTAGAAGTTAACCTTTCATCTCTTAACGTATTTGAAGAAAATTCAGAGGTTACTGCTGAATTATTGAAAGATAAAGGAATTATCAGTAAAGTATGCGATGGCATTGTTATTTTAGGTAACGGCAACATCGAGAAAAAGCTTACAGTAAAGGCCGCTAAATTCACCAAGTCAGCACAGGATAAGATCCTTGCTGCCGGCGGAAAGGCAGAGGTGGTATAAGATGTTTCAGACATTGGCTAATGCCTGGAAAATTCCTGATCTCAGGAAAAAGATTTTATATACTATTTTACTTTTAGTAGTTTTCAGATTCGGCTCGATAATTCCGGTACCGGGTCTTGATCCGGAAGTTTTAAAGGCACTTGTTGCTGAAGGTTCAAACTCACTTTTCGGTTTCTTTGACACCATCAGCGGCGGTGCATTCGGAAACGCAACAATTTTTGCGATGAGTATCACACCATATATCAACTCATCAATCATTATGCAGCTTTTGACAATTGCCATTCCGGCACTTGAAAGATTGTCAAAAGAAGGCGAAGAAGGCAGAAAGAAGATTGCAACTTACACAAGATATTTAACTGTAGTATTAGCTTTCATTCAGGCATCAGGTCTTTATGCAGCACTTCAGGCGTCTGTTTCACAGACAGGTTTCTTGTCATTTGTTACAATCACTCTTACCTTTACAGCAGGTACTGCATTCTTGATGTGGTTAGGTGAAAAAATCACCGAAAAAGGTGTTGGTAACGGTATTTCGCTTATCATCTTCGTTGGTATTATTTCAAGAGCAGACGATGGAGTTAAAGCATTGTACAACTATATGGCAGGTAAAATGTTCAGCTTCTGGAGTATTGCAGCAGTAGTGCTTTTCTTAATCTTAGCACTTGCAATTGTTGCATTTGTTGTTCTTATTAATGCCGGTGAAAGAAGAATTCCTGTTCAGTATGCAAAGAGAGTTGTTGGCAGAAAGATGTACGGCGGACAGAGCACACACATCCCGCTTAAGGTATGTATGGCAGGCGTTATTCCGATTATCTTTGCAATGTCAATTCTTGCATTCCCTGCAACAATTGTACAGCTCTTTAATGCTAACCCCACAGGTTTCTGGAAAGGATTTTTAAATCTTTTCAGCACAGACAGCTGGTTTTATGCAATAGTTTATTTCTTGCTTATAATTTTCTTCACATATTTCTACACTTCAATACAGTTTAATCCTATTGAAATGGCGAATAATATGAAGGCAAACGGTGGATTTGTTCCCGGTATCAGACCAGGAAGAACAACTTCGGATTACATTTCGAAGATTTTGTCAAGAGTAACATTAATCGGTGCTTTGGCATTGGGTATTGTTGCTATCATTCCGATTGTTTTAAGCAATGTAACAAGCATGAATATTGGTATCGGCGGAACATCAATCCTTATCGTAGTAAGTGTTGCGCTTGAAACAGTAAATCAGCTTGAATCTCAGATGCTTATGCGTCACTATAAGGGATTCTTAGAATAATAATTTACAACAGCGGGAGGGCTTGTAATGCGGATTATTTTACTTGGAGCGCCCGGCGCCGGAAAAGGTACTCAGGCTGAACAGATTT
>CAZBJD010000119.1:0-4194 GCA_964492155.1 uncultured Eubacteriales bacterium | reverse complement strand
CTTTCATATATAAATTCAAATTGTTTTCCATTTTTTTGAAGCATTTAGTACAATTTGAAAAACTGACAAAATAATAACCATAAGCACCGCAAAAATTAAAAGCACCGGCTTATATGTACCAACAATATCATATACAAAGTTCATCAAAGGAACTCCTACTGCATACCCTGCGGTATTAACCGAAACAAATATACCCAGTATCTGTTCATAGGACTTATGTCCAAACAAGTCTCCTGCAAAAATCGGAAGCATTATCGTTTCTAATGGCAGTGCCATCGAAGAAATAACAGAATATACAAAAGCAAGTATCACGCCGCTATGTGAATCACTTACAAAGGCGAGTGCAACCATCGCCATTACTGCTGAAGCATTACAAATTACAGCGGTAATTTTTAGTCCTAATTTATCATAAGACACGCCTGCAAGGAATTTTGACAATGCAAGTGATAATGAATGAACACTTGCTATTGTTGCAAGCAAAGCTGAACTTATTCCAACATCCTTAATGTGTGCCATTCCTATTCCGGTAACTCCCTGCAACACCATACCTGTGCAAAATATACAAATTATCGTCAGATAAAAATACACATTTCTTTTTGCAGTTGAAATATCAACACCTACCCAATCATGCGTCTTTGTCTTTTTGTGATTACCGTCACTTTTAAGCATCGTACCTGTTTTATCCTTGAAAAAAACGGCTATTAATACAAGGACAATCAGCAGAATTACTGATGTCAGAATATATGCATCACGGTACCCGAATTTATTGCCCTCCTGATAAATAATAGGTGTCAGAATTTGTGCTGCCACCGCCGCACCAATTCCGTTGGAAGCTAATACCGCACCCATTATTGTGCCTTTTTTCTCGCTACACCACCTGTTTACAACAGTTCCCACCATAGTAGTTGTTGTCCATGAAAATCCTACACCCAAAAACGCTCCTGCTATATAAAACCAGTAAAGCTGTGAAGCAAAAGAATAAATAAGCGTAGATACAATCAACGAAACAATACCTGCACAAATAAGTTTCTTTGCTCCGAATTTACTTACTAATATTCCAAAGAACATATTGACTATGGCAGTTGATATATACCTGATGCTGTCTCCGATGGAAAAAGCACTTCTTTTAATTTCGAGTGCCTCTGTCATCGGTGAAAGATACAATCCCTTTGACGAACTGCAAAATCCAAGACATACTAAAACCATTAAGAAGCACAAACCAATTATTATCCACTTGTACTCAAGTTTTATTCTTTTATCCAATGTATTCACCTCCGCAACTCAATTCAACCACAAATATTTTTAGCATTTATTCCGTTTTAAAAAATTTGACATTTCCTTAAATATATTATAAAATACCATTTAAGAAATGTCTTTATCATAAATTTTGATAAATTTATCATTTTTTCCGAGGTTGAAAATGTTTTCATTAAAGCAAGTAAAAACAGACATATATTTAGAAGGATTTAACAACATTTATTACTTTGAATTCGGCAAATATCATTCCCATCCGCCCGAAAGCCATAACTTTTGGGAAATGGTTTATGTTGACAAAGGCAAAATTGTTGCGGTCACCGACGGAATCAGCTGCGATTTAGAAGAAGGTCAGGCGATTTTCCACAAACCTGGCGAACTGCACGCTCATATCTCCAACAGAGAAGTTGCAAACAATATGCTTGTTGTTTCCTTTACGTGCAACAGCGAATGTATGCATTTTTTTGAAGATAAAACCTTTACGCTGGATAAAACTTCAAAAACTCTGCTGTCTTTGTTTATGCAGGAAGCAAAAAACGCTTTGGGCACAATTACAAACGATTATAATGACAAAAGCGACCTTGATTTTTCAAATGAAAAATTCGGTTCTGCCCAGCTGATGAAATTCCATTTTGTGGAGTTGCTTGTAAAATTGATAAGAACGGGCGACGCTCTTTCGGCCAAGTCCCATATCGAAGCCGGCAGACCAATTGCAAAAAACACCTTAATCGAGCTTATTATCTCCTACCTTGAAAGAAATGTATACAACAACGTTACTTTAAACGATATTTGCGAAAAATTCTTTTTAAGGAAGTCGCAGCTTAGTGTTATTTTCAAGGAATACACGGGAAAAAGTCCGATACAATACTATGCAGACTTAAAAATCGAAGAAGCAAAAAAGCTTCTGCGTGAAGATTCTTTGTCGGTAAGCGAAATAACAGACAGTTTGAATTATTCAGGAATTCACAGCTTTTCAAGAGCATTTAAAACCGCAACCGGTTTTTCGCCGACAGGTTATAAAAAAAGCATTACATTGCTGCAAAATACAAAAACGGAGTGACCTTGAAGTTACCCCGTTTTTTCTATCCAAGTAAAACATCTGTTATAAGCATTATGCAAAATCCGACTAAAAGTGCATAAGTTGCTCCCCTTTGTGCTCCGTGAGCGTGAGTTTCGGGAATCATTTCGTCACTTATCACATAAAGCATCGTACCGCCCGCAAAAGCCAATGCAAATGGGAGTATTGCAGAAGCAAGACTTACTGCAAAATATCCGATTAATGTTCCTATAACTTCAACAATTCCTGTTGCAAGGGCACATATAAAGGTCTTTTTCGGAGAAACTCCCGCTGCAAGCATAGGTGCAATAATTACCATACCCTCGGGGATGTTCTGAAGTGCTATACCGCCTGCAATAATCATTGCCCGTGAAGTATCTCCCGAGCCAAAGCCTACACCTGCCGCAATTCCTTCGGGCAGATTATGTATTGCAATAGCAGTTACAAACAGTAACACCTTGCTTAAATTCGCATTATTATGCGACTCTGTATCCGGTCCTACAAGTTTGTGAAGATGAGGAACGAGCTTGTCAATCAAATTCAAACAAACTGCTCCTGCAAAAATTCCCGCAATCGTAATTACAAGTCCAGACTTTCCTCCATATTCCAAAGACGGCATAATAAGTCCAAGAACCGCCGCCGCAAGCATAACGCCTGCTGCAAACGAAAGTATGATATCCGAAAAGCTGTGGGACATTTTTTTAAATAAAAATCCTATTACTGCACCGATTATCGTGGCTCCTCCGACTCCGAGTGCCGTGATTAATACCATTTCCATAACTTACTCCATCCTTAAAAGGGCTGTCTCAACAACTCAAACTAATGTATAATTATTCCGCTTGTATGTGGCATTCGCCCTGCTATTTTGAATATTTATACCAAGAGTGATTATTAAGACAGTCCCTTTTACTCTTATTCTTCTGAAAACATATCTTTTCCGACGTTGCACAAAGGGCACTCAAAATCATCCGGCAAATCTTCAAATTTTGTTCCCGGTGCAATTCCGCCTTCAGGATAGCCTGCTGCTTCATCGTATACCCATCCGCAAACATCGCATACATATTTTTTCATAATAAATCCCTCCATTTTTTATATTATTTTCAAGCAATTTAATATTATTCGCTCAAGAGTTCATTTGCCAAAGCCTCAAGCTGCACTCTGCTTTCATCATTTAATGCAGACATTATTTTAACATCCGTATTCAAGTATTTAAGATTTTTGCTTTTCTCAAGCATAGCTTTCATAACCTTCACAGCAGTTGGTGCCCAGCTTCCGTTTTCAATAAAACCAACCGTCTTATTCTGAAAATTTCTTTCGGTAAGATGATTAATAAATTCTTTCATAAACGGGAAGATTTCGGCGTTGTATGTTGTGGTTGCAAAAACAATTTTATCATATCTGAAAGCATCTTCAACCGCTTCTGCCATATCACATCTTGCAAGGTCGCACACAACGGTTTTTGTTCCTTTTGCTTTTAACATTTCATCAAGCTCCAGAACTGCTTTTTTAGTATTTCCGTAAACAGAAGTATATGCAATCATCACGCCTTCTGATTCCGATTGATAGCTTGACCATATATTGTAAAGGTCCAAATAATATCCTAAGTTTTCATTCAAAACAGGTCCGTGAAGCGGACAAATGGTTTTGATATTTAAAATTGATGCTTTTTTTAACAGATTTTGTACCTGTACCCCGTATTTGCCAACAATCCCAATATAATATCTTCTTGCTTCGCATGCCCAGTCTTCGTGAACGTCGAGTGCTCCGAATTTTCCAAATCCGTCAGCTGAAAACAACACCTTATCCGTGCTGTCGTAAGTAACAATAACCTCCGGCCAATGCACCATAGGTGCAGTAACAAAGGTTAAGTTGTGACTTCCCAG
>CAZBJD010000118.1:0-4269 GCA_964492155.1 uncultured Eubacteriales bacterium | reverse complement strand
CACAGAAGAATTTTATATTCAATGTACGAGGAGCATTTAACTGCCGATAAGCCTTTCTTTAAATCAGCTACCACAGTCGGTAACGTTATCGGCAGATACCATCCTCACGGCGACGCATCGGTTTATGATGCTTTGGTTCGTATGGCACAGGACTTTTCTTTAAGATATCCTTTGATTGACGGTCATGGTAACTTTGGTTCAATTGACGGCGACCCGCCGGCTGCATATCGTTACACTGAAGCAAGAATGAGCAAAATTGCCAACGAACTTTTGGCAGATATTGACAAAAATACTGTTGATTTTGTTCCTAACTTTGACGAAAAAAGAAGAGAGCCTGTTGTTCTTCCGACAAGAATACCTGTGCTTTTGGTTAACGGCTGTTCAGGTATTGCAGTCGGTATGGCAACAAACATTCCTTCACATAACTTAAGAGAAGTAATTAATGCCGCAATTGCACAGATTGACAATCCTGATATCACGGTTGACGAGCTTATGGAGCATGTTCATGGTCCTGATTTTCCGACACGTGCTACAATTATGGGCAGAAACGGTATCAGAAGTGCTTATGAAACAGGCAGAGGAAAAATCATTATCCGTGCAAAATGCGAAATTGTTGAATCAGGCAGAGATGACAGATATTCAATTATAATTTCAGAAATTCCTTATCAGGTAAATAAGTCTGTTTTGGTTAAATCTATCGCAGATTTGGTTAAAGATAAGAGAGTTGAAGGTATTTCGGATATCCGCGACCTGTCATCAGACCGTGTGGGACTTAAAATTGTTATTGATTTGAAGCGTGATGCAAATCCGCAGGTGGTTTTAAATCATCTTTACAAGTTTACAAGACTTCAGGACAGCTTTTCAATCAATATGCTTGCAATTGAAGACGGTAAGCCAAAGGTATTGACATTAAAAGAATATCTTGATAACTATATAAGATTTCAGCAGGATATTGTTAAAAGAAGAACTGCTTTTGATTTGGAAAAAGCACTCGCGAGAATGCATATTTTAGAGGGTCTTAAAACTGCTATTGACAATATTGATGAAGTTATTGAGATAATCAGAAGCTCTTATGACGATGCAAAAGAAAGACTTATGAAACGCTTTGATTTTTCTGAAATTCAGGCTCAGAGCGTGCTTGATATGCGTCTTATTCAGCTGCAGCGTTTAAACGGCGAAAAAATTGATGAAGAATATAATGAATTAAAAGCAAGAACTGATGAATACAGAGCGATTTTATCTGATGAAGAAAAGCTTAAAGAAACAATCAAAACCGAGCTTGCTGCTATCGCTGATAAATACGGCGATGACCGCAGAACAGGCATTGAAGCCGCAATTGACGATGTTGACTTTGAAGATTTGATTGAAGATGAAGAAGTTGTTATCACACTTACTCACGTGGGATACGTTAAAAGACTTACAACCGATACATACAGAAGCCAGAAACGCGGCGGACGAGGTGTTTCGGGACTTTCGACAAGAGAAGAAGATTTTGTGGAAAATCTCTTTGTTTGCAGAACACACGATTATATTTTGTTCTTTACTACTTTAGGAAGACTTTATAAATTAAAGGGTTATCAGATTCCCGAGGCGGGAAGAACTGCTAAGGGTACTGCAATTGTAAATCTTTTGCCGCTTATGGAAGGTGAAAAGGTTACAACTGCAATCCCGATATCATCATTTGAGGGCGAAAACTTCCTTACAATGATTACAAAACGCGGACTTATCAAGAAAACTGCACTTGAAGAATACAACACCAACAGAAAAGGCGGCGTGTACGCGATTTCTCTTAACGAAGATGATGAACTCATCAATGTTAGCCTTACAGACGGCAACAATCAGGTGTTTATTGTAACCAGAAACGGTAAATCAATCAGATTTAACGAAACAGATGTCCGTCCTATGGGCAGACTTGCTCACGGCGTAAGAGCAATTAATCTGTCAGAAGATGATTATGTTGTAGGTTCGGCAGTTATAAGCGAAGGCAAGAATCTTCTGGTTGTTACCGAAAACGGTTTGGGTAAGGTTACCGAAAGCTCTGAATACAAAGTGCAGAGCCGTGGCGGTAAAGGTGTTAAAACTTATAGAATTACTGAAAAATCAGGTCTTGTTGCAGGTGTTAAAGCCATTACAAATGACGATGATGTTATGCTTATCACTTCAAAGGGAATTGTAATAAGAACTGCAGTTTCAGGCATCAGCGTAATGGGCAGAGCAACTCAGGGTGTAATGCTTATGCGTGCAACAGACGGTGAAAAGGTAGTATCCATCGCAATTTCAGCTCATGAGGATGAGGAAGATTTGCCGGAAGAAAACAACGAAACTCAGGTAAATCAGGAAAAAACAGAAGGTGAAGAATAATGCTGGGATTTGAAAATGTGGAAAAGGGAAAAAGACTGAAATATTACAAGGATTATTATTTGGTTCCCACAATAATTCTGCTTATCGCCGTACTTATGGTTGTAAGCATCATTAAAACCACCGTTTTCAGAGAAAAAGACGACCTTAATATTTTGATTGCCGCTGCTGCAACAGATTTGTCTGTGGAGTATGTCGATATTATTGAAAACGCAATTTTAGACAATTATGATATTGATTTTACAGGCAACGGGAAAGAAAAGCTTGTGGTAAATGAGGTAGTTATATCAACAACAACAGGCACAAGTGATTTTAAAGAGATTGAGCAGGATATGGCGGCTGCAATGAAATTAACAGCGGTGCTGGAAACTTCCGAATGCACAATTCAGATTTTAGATGACGATATGTATGATTATCTTTTAAGTGAGCAGATGATTGAAAGCTATGAAAATCTCTCTGAGTTTGGTTTTGAGGGGGAAGGATATATAAAAATTCCTCTTTCGGAAACAAAGCTTGACCCGAAAAATCTCGATCCTCTTTATATCACAATAAGACCTAAAAGCACTTCAAGAATACAGCCGGAAATTTACGAAAAGCATATTAAATTAGTTAAGCAAATCATTGGTTAGGAGGGTATTTTATGAAAAAGATATTTTCTTTACTGCTGTGTATGATTTTACTTTTGTGCGGTTGCTCGGACAGCAATGAAAATCAGGCAGAAAAAGTTGATATTTCTTTTCAAAAAATTGCTGCATGTAATAACAGAACAAAATTGCTTGAAAAATACCGGTATATTTCAGAAAGAACTGCATCACGTTCGGATGAAGATGATGATTTCAGTTATTGGGTAATGTATTTTGAGAAAAACGGTGAAAATATTAATGCAATTTTAGACTATTCTGTGGATTATAAATGCTATTATTATAACAATGAAGTTTATACTGAGTACGGCGACGGAAATATTAGAAAAGTTATTCAGTACCGTGAAAATTACGAAAAAATAATATCAGGACTTTTGGCAAGAACAGATACGTTAAGTTATGTGTTTATCACAAACAGTAATGCCGAGGAAACTGAGAATGGTTATGCAGCAGAATTTGATTTTATTGTAAATAACGATATTTTATCTGAGCTTGAAGGTCTTGGAGTAGAGGTTGGAAATAAAGTAAGAGTCAAATATGAACTTGATAAGGACCTTATAATTAAAAAATGCAAATATTACAGGGTTGAGGAAGAAAAAAATACAGAGGTAGCCAGAATAGATGTAACATATGGAGAAAAAAGAAACTTTCCCGACAATGTAAAGAATATGGAAAACGGAGAATTTGTCGATATAAACATTATAGAGGATTTCGGTACAGGTTCTCAGTATTCCGAAACCTTTAAAGTTAAAAAGAATTCTTATATTTCCGAAAATGACGTGTTATTAACCTATTATCTTTTCAAAGACCCGTATTATCAAATGTCTTTCGATACTTTTACAGAAAAGGTTGATAAAAACACTGATATATTTATCATAAACAGTTCCTATGCTGATATACTTGCAAATCAGAAGGCATATATGGAAAAAAAGCTGGCAGAACAAACAGCCGCAGATGAATAAAAAAAGGGTGTAAATTTTTACACTCTTTTTTAATTGTTCCACGTGGAACACAAAAAAGGCTCCCTTACACAAGGGAGCCGTAAAAACCGTATCATAAAGCCTTCCTTGTGTAAAGGACCTCCCCGTAAGCACACACCAAAAGCCTTCCCTGTGTAAGACACCTCCCCGTAAACCACATACCAAACGCCTTCCCTGTGTAAGGGAAGGTGTCACACGAAAGTGTGACGGAAGGGTTGTATGGGGCATTCACGAATGCCCCAACATTGGCTTCCCCCTGAGAGAAAACCTTTTTATACCCCAAAGAACTG
>CAZBJD010000117.1:0-4307 GCA_964492155.1 uncultured Eubacteriales bacterium | reverse complement strand
CAGCTCCCTTTACACAAGGGAGCCTAAGTTGCATCTAAACCGTCTGTCCCGTATAAACCAGGACTTAGATAATAATTTATAAACGGAGAGATTGTATATGCAGAAATTGTTACATAAAATCATAAGTGAGTGTTATCCTTATATAAAAAATGGAAAAGTAGCGACATATATTCCCGAGCTTGCAAAGGCAGATGCAAATGAATTTGGAATTTGTACCATATCATATGATGAGGGCATAAGCCGTGCCGGTGATTATGAAAAAAGTTTTACAATGCAAAGTATTGTAAAAGCAATTATATTACTCAGGGCACTTATGGATAAGGGGGAAGAAAAGGTTCGCGAGCTTGTTGGAGTTGAGGCTACAGGAAAGCCTTTTGATACTTTTAATTACAGCGATCAGGATTTAAAAAGTGAACATATCAATCCTATGGTAAATGCGGGAGCAATTGCGTTATGCACGCTCATAGATGGAGAAACATATCAAGAAAAATTTCAAAGATTACTTGATTTAACCGCAAAAATTGCCGATAATGCAGGTCTTGATATTGACCAAGAAGTTTATTTGTCCGAAAAGTCTACAGGTAACAAAAACAGGGCTTTAACATATATGCTCAAGGCTTACGGAATTATTAACGAGGATGCCGAGGAAGTGCTTGATTGCTATTTTCGTGCCTGCTCTATAAAGGTTACATGTGTTGATTTGGCGAGAATAGCATTTGTTTTGGCGAATAAGGGCAAGGATCCCGTTACAGGCGAGCAGATATTTGACAAAAAATACGCAAAATATATCAATGCAGTGTTAATGACATGCGGAATGTATGACGGTTCGGGAGAATTTGCCGTTACCGTGGGAGTTCCTGCCAAAAGCGGTGTTGGCGGCGGAATTATGGCGGTTGTACCAAATCGAATGGGTATAGGAATCTATTCACCTGCTTTAGACAGTAAAGGAAACAGTTGTGCAGGAATAAAAGCATTGGAAATGATGAGTAAAGAACTGGAATTGAGTATTTTTTAGAATAAAAACAAACAGTGACTATAAAGCGTTAAAAGGAGGAGCTTTTATGAAAATTTCAACGGAGATTGGCTCGGCAGCTAAAATTATCGGTGAAGAAAAAGCCGTGGAATATTATGCAAAAGCAGGTTTTGATGCCTGGGATTTTTCGATGTTTTCAATGATTGAAAGAGACTGGCAAAAAGGTGTTATTATGCCTTCTGATCATCCTTTGTATGGGAAAGATTATCTTAAGTTTGCAAAAAAATTGAAACAAATCGGACTTGATAATGGTATTGTGTGCAATCAGTCACACGCACCATTTCCAAGCCATTATGACGGAATGATGACATACTTAAAGAGAGCTATTGAATGTACCAAAGAAGTTGGAGGCGAAATTTGCGTAATTCACCCGACAAACAGGGCAACCGCCGAAGAAAATGCAGAAATGTTTTTAGAACTTTTGGAATTTTCAAAGGATATGGGCGTTAAAATCGCAACCGAAAATATGTGGAACTGGGATCACGAAGTAAAAGATCAGGCATTGCCTGCCGCATGTTCAGCTCCCGAAGATTTCTGCAAGCATATTGATATAGTGGGAAATCCCAATCTTGTTGCTTGCCTTGATATAGGGCATGCAGAGATGAAGGGTCTTAATACTTCAGCAGTAGAAATGATTAAAGCTTTAGGTTCAAGACTTCAGGCATTGCATATTCATGATAATGACAAGTGGCACGATTCTCATCAGATCCCATTTTCCATGGAGATTGATTTCGAAAAAGTGGTTGATGCCTTAAAAGAAATTGACTACAAGGGATATTTTACGCTTGAGGCAGACAGATATTTAGCTGATTTTACAGAGGATAATATATTTGAAGGTATGAAGAATCTTCAGATATCAGCAAGAAAATTAGCGGATATGTTCGATAAAAAATAAAGATGTGCTTGCACATCTTTATTTTTTATCTTGTTGAATTAGTTTTAAAAATGCCTGTGCGGCGAGAGACAGGGGAGTATGGCGAAGATAAGCATATCCGATGCTGCGGGCAGGCAGCGGCGGAGTGAGCTTCATTGGATGTATTATACCCTGCGCAATGCTTTCTTTTGAAAATTCCTCAACAACGCAGGAAACACCCAAGTGAATTGACGCAAAGCGTATCAAAAGCTCGTGTGCCGCAATTTCAATCTGCGGTTTTAATTCTATATGTTTTTCTTTGAATTTTTCGTTAAGATAATGGCGTGTCGCAGAGTTGTTTTCAAGCAAAATCAAAGGCTCTTGTGCTATTTCTTCCCAGGTGTAGCTTGGTTTTGCGTTATGCTCGGGTCCGCATACGAAAATATCATGTATTTCAGAGCATGGCTCGATGCAAAGCTCATCATCTGTTACGGGCAGGTTTACAAAGGCAAGCTCGGCTTTACCTTCTTTTACAAGTTCAAGCATATGCTGAGAATAGGAATTTGCCATTTCAATACGTATTCCTGAATAAGTTGCGTGAAATTGTTCAAGATAAGGTAGGAGATAATGGCTGGTGATGGTGTCACCGGCAGCGATAACCAATGAGCCGCTGTCTAAATGATGAAGCCGTGCCAGCAAGGTTTCACCCTGTTCTATGGATTGCATTGCACTTTCGACTTTCTGAAATAAAATAAGCCCTTCTTTTGTTAATGTAACGCCGCGGCGCGAACGGGTGAATAACTGTGCGTTTAAATCCTGTTCAAGCTGACGTATACATTGCGAGATTGCAGACTGTGAAATATAAAGGTGCTGTGCTGCAACGGAAAAGGATGAGTGGCGTGCAGTTTCATAGAAAATCCGATAATAATCAAGTTTAGTTTTCATATAAGTTCTCCTTATAACGGTTGTAAGTATTATCTGCTTTACTAATGTTTATAATTGTATTATAATAGGAGTTGTGATGAAAGTCAAGAAGATGGAGGAGATATTTATGGAAAGAAGAACCGGTACAATTTCAAGAGGTATTCGTTGCCCGATTATTCGTGAAGGCGATGATATTGCTGCTATTGTTGTTGACAGCGTTATAGAAGCAGCTCAGGCAGAAGGTTTTCAGCTTCGCGACCGCGATGTTGTTGCGGTAACTGAATCTGTTGTTGCACGTGCTCAGGGCAATTATGCGTCTGTTGATGCTATTGCTAAAGATGTTAAAGCTAAGCTTGGCGGTGAAACAATTGGTGTTATTTTCCCTATCTTAAGCCGCAATCGTTTTGCTATCTGTCTGCGCGGAATTGCAAAAGGTGCAAAGAAAATTGTTTTGATGCTTAACTACCCCAGCGACGAGGTTGGCAACGCTTTGGTTTCACTTGACCAGCTTGATGAAGCAGGCATCAATCCTTATTCGGATGTATTAAGCGAAGAAAAATACCGTGAACTTTTCGGCGAAAACAAGCACCCGTTCACAGGTGTTGACTATATTAAATATTATGGCGATTTAATCCGTTCCTGCGGTGCAGAAGCAGAGATTATTCTTGCTAACGACCCGAGAGTTATTCTTAATTATACAGACAGTGTTTTGAATTGTGATATTCACAGCCGAGCACGTACAAAGCGTATCTTAAAGGCTGCAGGTGCAAAATGTGTTGTTGGTCTTGACGAAATTTTAAACGCTCCTGTTGATGGCAGCGGATTTAATGAAAAATATGGCCTTTTAGGTTCAAATAAATCAACCGAGGATATGGTTAAACTTTTCCCGCAGGATTGCTTTGATATGGTTGAAAAAGTTCAGCAGCAGCTTTTAGAGCGCAGCGGAAAGCATATGGAAGTTATGGTATATGGCGACGGTGCATTTAAAGACCCGGTTGGAAAAATCTGGGAGCTTGCCGACCCGATTGTTTCACCGGCATACACAAAAGGTCTTGAAGGTACTCCAAATGAGCTTAAGCTTAAATATCTTGCAGATAATGATTTTGCAGACCTTAAGGGTGAAGAACTTAAAAAGGCAATTGAAGGTGCAATCAAGAAAAAAGACGGCGACCTTACAGGCAATATGGCATCTCAGGGAACAACCCCACGCCGCCTTACCGATTTAATCGGTTCGCTTTGTGACCTTACAAGCGGTTCAGGTGATAAGGGTACACCAATCGTTCTCGTTCAGGGCTATTTTGATAATCTTACAGATTAATTTATATATTGTGTAAAAAGATAATTCTTCGGAATTGTCTTTTTATTTGTTTTGTGTTATAATGAGTTTAATCGTAGAACGATTAAACTCAGCGATATAAATTCCTGACGGAATTTGCGATATATCCTAATGGATGCGATATACCTGTCGGTGCGATATGTGCCTGCGGCACAAGATGA
>CAZBJD010000116.1:0-4375 GCA_964492155.1 uncultured Eubacteriales bacterium | reverse complement strand
GGTGCCACCCGGATTTGAACCGGGGAATAAAGGTTTTGCAGACCTTGGCCTTACCACTTGGCAATGGCACCATACATATATGAGCCGCATAAAGCGACTTTTTACAAAAGGCGCTTTATGTAAGCGCCTCCTGATTGACTATGGAGCGGGCGACGAGGCTCGAACTCGCTACCTCCACCTTGGCAAGGTGGCGCTCTACCAGATGAGCTACGCCCGCATATGGTGCCGCCGGGTGGAATCGAACCACCGACACAGGGATTTTCAGTCCCTTGCTCTACCGACTGAGCTACAGAGGCACATCGCTTTAAGAAAAGTAATGGCGACCCGGAAGAGACTCGAACTCTCGACCTCCTGCGTGACAGGCAGGCGTTCTAACCAACTGAACTACCGGGCCGTATGGTGGGAACAATAGGGCTCGAACCTATGACCCTCTGCTTGTAAGGCAGATGCTCTCCCAGCTGAGCTATGCTCCCATACTTACTTCGCTCATCAGCGACTGTTATAGTATACCAAGTTTTAATTTATTTGTCAATACTTTTTTTAAATATTTTTTAAATTTTTTTTGAGTGTCTTTTTTATCACCGGAATTATGGCTATCATTGCTATCGGAAAAACCGAAATAAAGAGAAGTCCTGCTTTAATGCCTGTCTCAAGCTGTCCGAAGCCAAAGCTTTGCAAAAATGCACTTTTTTCATAGACCTTTACCGCATAGTCGGAAATCTGTCCCACAAGCCACGGACCTGATGAACAGCCAATATCACCCGCAAGTGCCAAAATTGCAAAAAGTGCAGTTCCTGCTTTCGGAAAAAAGCCTGCTGCCATACTTAAAACACCCGGCCACATAATACCTACTGAAAACCCGCAGACAGCACATCCCACAAGGCTTAAAATCGGATTTTTTGAAAGGGCTGCAGTCAGATAGCACACAAGACACAATAACGCACTTGCGAAAAGTGCCTTGCTCATATCAATCTTTGAGCCTTTAATACCATAGATGAGCCTTGCCGTACCCATCAGCACTGCAAAAAGGCACGGACCTAACAGATTTCCTACAGCATTTGAAACTTTAAGTCCTGCTTCTGCAAAATATGATGCCCACTGACTCATTGTCATTTCGGACGCCCCTGCACCAAGCATAAGAATTATAAATGCGATAAACAATTTGTCGTTAAACAAGCTTTTAACTGTAATACTTTCATCATGAGGAAGTGCTTTTACAGGCACAACCATAAAAAAGAATGTGTTCAGAAAAGGTACCAACGCCCACAACAGGGGCAAATATATCCAATTATGGTTGCCAAAAACTCCGAAATATGCAGTTGAGAGCAAAACAACAATTACCTGACCCCAGGAATAAAATGAGTGCAGAAAGCTCATAACAGACGCCTTTCTTTTCATGGGAAGTGCTTCAACAATAGGACTGATTAAAACCTCTGTAAGCCCTCCGCCGATTGCGGCGATAACCGTTGCACTTAAAAGCCCGGCATATGCAGAAGGAAAAATTCTCGGAAAAACCGAAAGTCCCGCTATTCCGATTGCACAGAATACGTGAGCCATTACCGCACCTTTTTTCAAGCCAATCAAGCTGCTGAATTTAATTGAAAGTGCATCAACCAAAAGCTGAACCGCGAAATTGACTGTCATTAAAAGTGCAATTTGTTTTAATGTAATTCCGTAAACATTTTCAAAAGTATAAAACAAAAGCGGTGCAAAGTTTACCACCAGTGCCTGACATATATATCCTATGCAGCTTGCAACAAATGTGCTCCTATAAGTTAATTTCATAAAAAGCTCCTTTAAAAAACATCCCGTTAATTTTAGCATTTTCAAGCAACTTTGTCAACATAAAAAGTGTCCCGGCAACAGCACTGTTAATTTAATTATTACTTTGTTTGCACAACACAAAAAGTTGACATAATAAGGAATATGAGGTATACTAATTTATCAAAGAGGTGTTAGTTTCTTGAAAAAGCTTTCTAAAATTTTGCTGTCAAAAGGATTCTTGTTTGGCATACTTTTTTTGGTTCAAATTGCAATAGTTTTTTCAATTATCGCCGTTTTTCAGCGCAACGGCGGATATGCTTATGCCTCGATTACAATTATCAGCATTATAATTTCACTCGGTCTTGTGGTAAACGATAAAATCAATCCTGCGTACAAGCTGATGTGGATTTTAACTATTGTTGTTCTCCCTGTTACCGGCTTCTTTTTCTATATTATATGGGGAAACCACGCAAATTCCAAATTCAGAATTGCTTACTCAAAAGTTCAGAGCTCTGTTAACACCCAGCTTGTAGGCTTCAAAAACAGACTTAGCGAACTTTGCGTAACTCATCCGAAATATGCCAGAATTGCCAAATATCTTTCAAATGCTTCAGGATCGCCTGTCAACCGTGATGAAAAATCCGAATATTTCGCTTTTGGCGAGCTTTTTTACACAGATTTGATTGATGAGCTTCAAAAAGCACAAAAGAAAATTTATCTTGAATACTATATAATTAAGAAAGGTAAAATGTGGGACAATATTTTGTCCATTCTTGAATCAAAAGCAAGAAAAGGTGTTGACGTAAGGCTGATTTATGATGATTTCGGATGTATTATGTCACTTCCGTCAAACTACCCGGAAGAACTGAAAAAATCAGGGATTAAAGCTTATCGCTTTAACAGATTCCGCCTTTATTCATCAGTGAGCGATTACAGATTTTTCAATAACAGAAACCACAGAAAGCTTATTATAATTGACGATAAGGTTGCTTATTCAGGCGGTCTTAATTTAGCAGACGAATATATAAATGCAATCAAACGCTTCGGCAAATGGAAAGACAACGCATTTAAAATTACAGGAAATGCAGTTTGCGGTTTAAGTGCAGTATTTATGACAGACTGGTGCTTTGTCAGCGGTGACAAACCGTCACTTCCGTTATACGAAAGCAAAGATCTTTCCAAAGCACGCGGATTTATACAAAGCTACGGCGACTCTCCCCTTGATTTTGAACAGACAAGCGAAAATTTGTATGTTTCAATTATAAGCACAGCAGAAAAATATGTTTATATCACAACGCCGTACTTAGCTATTGACAACACTATGATTTCCGCTCTTACCAACGCTGCCAAAAGCGGCGTTGACGTAAGAATAATTCTGCCCGGAATTCCCGATAAAAAAGCTGTTTTTGAGGTAACTCAAAGCTATTATAAAGTACTTTTGGACAGCGGCGTAAAAATTTACGAATATACTCCCGGCTTTGTTCATTGCAAAACCTTTGTGAGCGATGACGAAATTGCAGTTGTAGGTACTGCAAATATGGATTTCAGAAGCTTGTTCTTACATTTTGAAAACGGAACTGTTTTTTACGGCGGTGAAATTATTAAAGATATTAAATCTGACATTTATAAAACTATTGCCGATTGCAATGAGATCAAAAAATCAGATTTGCAGAAATTACCGCTTACAAAACGTGTAAACCAGAAAATAGTCAAACTTTTTGCACCTTTGATATGATTAAAATGCTAATATTTTGGAAAAATATATTGACAAAACCAAATTAATATGTTATCATATTTAAGTCGTTGGAAATAATGACTACTTGCTCGAGTGGCGGAACTGGCAGACGCCCGGGACTTAAAATCCCGTGGGGAGTGATCCCCGTACCGGTTCGATTCCGGTTTCGAGCACCAAAAAGGCGGTTTTTTTAAACCGTCTTTTGTTTTGCTCAAAAACATTTTAAACCGCTTTATAAAACCGTTTTGTAACCTTGCCACGACATATGCAAAAGCAGGTTAAGATAAATAAAAGCAAAATTATAGGCAACATATTGGCAACATATATTCGTTTTAAATCAGTTTAAAGCGAATTGTTTTTTTTATTTATAGCGAATACCCATTGCGTAACGAAACAAGTCTTTTTCTCTGTACTGACTGCGTTCAATTTGGGGTCAGCACACCCGCAGGACACAAGAGAACTCTTACAGTACCTTTCCGCTTAGGTTAAAATCAAATACTTGAAGCGGATACACCCAAAACCTAAAACTAAATAAAAAAACCACCCCTGTCGGAGCAGGAGCAGTTTTAAGAGAGTGCATATGTTATAATACTCGAAAGGTAGTCAGAGCGTATAAAACATACACACAAATGTAAATAAAGTATATCACAATGCACTCTTAATGTCAAATTATAATTTTACAAAGGAGTGTATTTTTTATGGCAAAAAGACGTTCAAAAGGTGACGGAGCAATTTATTTTGATGATAAACGAGGTTTGTATGTGCGGATAAAAAAGCATAAGAAAAAGAGATAAAACCTTTTACAGTCTTATCTCTTACTTCTTGACCTTGCAATGCTCGTTATACTATTTTCGGCAACTGTCCTTAACAGTACAC
>CAZBJD010000115.1:0-4482 GCA_964492155.1 uncultured Eubacteriales bacterium | reverse complement strand
TTAGGGCTATGCCCGAAAAGGAAAAACCACCCGCTACGCGGGTGGATAATTATTTTCTCTTTACCTGTCAATACCCGCCATAAGCTTCACTGCACGCTGCCATGCGGTGCGTTCCTCTTTGGTTAAGGCTTCTTCTTTGAAGCGATAGTCAAATTTTCGCTGAATTTCTTCCAAACACCCTAACGCATGGGTGAGATTTTTCTTTTGTACGGCGTCAAGCTTTTCGATTAACGCTTTGTCCTTTGTCATAGTTTTTAAAGTGTTCAGATGAGGTCTGCACAGGCAGGTGTTCGTTTTATCAAACTTTTCCACAAACTCATCGGAGTTGTTGAAAAATTCAAGAAATGCCTTTAAAAAGCTTTCGTTTGCTTCTGCCTCAAGGTCGCATATCAGGCATCCCTGCTTTTTCTTTTTGTCTGAATTTTTAAGGTAGTCGCTGATTAAATCTGCATAAATTATGCTATGCCCTAACGGGTCGCCGTGATTTAACATTGCAATGGCATGTTCTTTGCAAAATCCACCGTAATTGCGGATGATTTTTCTCATTCTGCGGTCGTTTACACATTCATAAAAAAAGTTGTCAATAAATTTGGTAAGCCATTTTTTATGCATAATACAAATAGGACAGTTGTCTTCTTCAAAGTAATCCATATAGTCATAATATTTCTGTGTTTTGTAGAGCATAAATATTCTCCTTCAAATATAAGCGGCAGCAGACGTGCCTGCTGCCGCTTGATTAATCTGTAATTATTCGTTAGGAAGTATAACAATTGAAATAGCTTCAGACGTGAAACCATTTGATGAAATAACAGCTGTGATAAGTGAGCCTTCTTTTATGTTTGCGAGAGTTTTTGATTTCTGGGTTTCACCATCAATAATTGTAGCATTCTTCTTCACAAATACCTGTCTTGACTGACCTGTTGAGGTTTCTGTGAGCTGAATAAAGTAATAGTTTGTGTCAACATGCTCAACTGTTCCTACAACATTTAATGTGTCAGGTGTTGCAACAGAGCTTACATCAATTTTGGTAATTGTTGTACTTTCCATTTTAACGGTTGCACTGTAACCGAGTCTTAAATCATAAACATCTGCTGACTCTCCGTTAATCGTAACTTCAAGACCTGAAGCGTCAAGTGCACATTCCAAAATGCCTGATGAGGTGTTGATTTTTATTGACGGGTTTGCCGAAATAACAATTTCTTCGATTGTGCCTTCAACAGTTTTTGATGAACTTTGTGCGGTAACTGTGCTTATCTGGTTATAAGTAAGAGTCAAGTTTACTCTGTCACCAACCATCAAATCTGTTGCATCGGCGTCAGCATTGTTTCTCTTTACGGTAACTGTTTTTGCCATATCGTAAGTTTCTTCAGTGTTGTTTGAAAGTGTTACTGTAATTTTTGAAGGATCGCCGTATGTGAAGCTTTTGATAATACCGCTGACTGTCTTTGTTTTGTTTTCGGCAACTATCATTGTAGCTTTGCCGTTCTGAACAATAACTTCAACGTAGCAGTCTTTTTGAAGTGCTGAAAATGTTGATGTTACACCGTTAATTGTGATAACACAGTCATCAGCTAAAGTAACAACCTGTGATGTTGACCCGTCTGCTGATCTTACGGTGATTTTCTTAGCGGAAGAAGATGAAGTATTGCCTGCATAAATACCGGAAATTTCTTCATCAGGAAGCTGTGTAATAAATTCAACAAAAACAACGTCTGATTTGCTTGTTACAACATTAATTTTGTAGCTTTCGGCAATATCTGAAATATCTGAAATCAGTTCTCCGTCAAGACGAAGCGATGTGTCACTCAGAATATTTATTGTTTTTGATGAACCGTTTGTATCGGTGTATGTAACAGAATTGGTAATATGATTGATGCCGGTAACTGTTCCTGTTGAATTTTCGTTATCAAGATATTCCATAACGCGATAGAGCATAACTGCCATTTGTGCGCGTGTAACCTCGTAGTTGGGGTTAAATTTGTTATCTTCCATACCTTGCATCAGTCCTGTGGTTTCACAGAATTCAACGTATGACTTTGCGGTTGCAGGGATTGAAGAAGAGTCTTCATAAGACAATACAGGCATAGTGTTTGCTTTGGCAACAGCTTCACCGCCTGCAATTTTTGTAATAATAATTGCAGCTTCGTATCTCTTTAGCGGTTGTGAACCCAATTTGTTCCCGATAAAGTTTCTCAACTCGGAAGAAGTGTAAATTCCTTTGTAAAGCAAGTATGCAAGATTTTTTTCGTAAGCTGAATAGCCTAAAACATTAACATCTGCATAATAGGCTGTATATGCGGCGTCAACGAAATCAGAAAGTGAACTTTCTGAAGCACCGGCTATTCTTGATACCAAAAGGAGTGAATCAACTCGTGTTACGGAATTTTCAGGGCGGAAAGTACCGTCTTCAAAACCTGCAATAATTTTTTTGCCTGCCATGTCCTGAATTTGCGAATAAGCCCATGAATATTTTGTGCTGTCTACATCGGGAAATGATGCGGCGGATGCAGCAACAGATGACAAGACTAAAAGCATGCACAAAACAATTGAAATAAACCTTTTGTTCATTTTACAAACCTCCAAGAACTATAGTTAATAATACAATTATATAATACCATATATTGTGGTTTATGGCAATAGATTTTTCAAAAATATTTTTATTTTAGTTTTTGAATACATAAGGCATTTTTTGGGAAACATTACAATAAAAAGAAAAACAGAGGTGAAGTTATGAAAAAACTTTTGAAGAACAAATGGCTTTACATTTTTATGTTTGTTACAGCAACTATTCTTATAACAAATGTTATTACAACATCGGTGATAAAAAGAAATATCAATAAGCAACGAAGTATTGTATCGGAGCAGGAAGCACGAAATAATGTGATTATTTATGAAAAAGAAGAAACCAATCAGGCATCAACTCCCGTACTGGTGGAAGAAAATGAGCCGCCGGAAGAGAATGAAGCTTTGGAACAACCGGAAGATGAGGGATTTACAAGTCCTTTAAACGGAGAAATTATTAATAAATTTTCGGGTTCTGAACTTGTGTATTCAAAAACATTGAAGGAATACCGCGTGCATAAAGGAATTGATATTAAAGGGGAAATTCTTTCTCAAGTAAAAGCATGTGCATCGGGAGTTGCAGAAAGCGTAACAAAAGACGGACTTATGGGTATAACCTTAATAATAGACCATCAGAACGGATTTAAGTCGGTTTATTCAAATCTTTCGTCTGAAGATATGATAAAAGCGGGCGAATATGTGAAAAAAGGCGAAATAATCAATGGAGTGGGAGATACTGCCCTTATTGAAACAGGAGAAGAAGCACATCTGCACTTTGAATTGATAAAAGACGGATTGCAGGTTAATCCGGAAGAATATTTTTGATAATAAACAGGGTTGTAAAAAGCCAATTGACTTTTACAACCCTGTTTTACATTTCCTTTTTAATTAAAATGTTCAACGAATATCTTGCTTACATCTTCGCGGTTTAAAATTACATAATTTCCTGCCAGAGAATAGGGAAGTTCAATGTTATTGAATGTGGGATTTTCCATTTTTGAAATAAGCGTCGCATAGCCTTTAACCTCGGCAAGACTTAAGCTTGATTTTATGTTTTGATTTATTGCAGCATATATTTTAGGTACACTTGCAACATATTTTGCATTGGCTTTTTGCTCAAAAACGGCCTCCATAAAAGAACGCTGAACCTTTGTTCTTTCGATATCTCCCATGGGGTAGCTTCTGAAACGCAAAAGCTGAAGGCTCTTATCACCGTTTAAAACCTGCTGACCTTTTTTCAGATTAATGTAAAGGTCCTGCTCGGGGTCCTGATAGTACATATTCTGCGGTACATAAAAATCAACGCCGCCCAGTGCATCAATCACATCTTCTACTGCTTTGAAGTTAAAGGTAACGTAGTCATGTACCTGCAAACCTGTAATTTCCTTGATTTCCTGAATTACAACGCTTTCACCGCCATATCCCATGGCTTCAGTGATTTTCATATATCTGCCATTTACGTTAACCCTTGTGTCACGGGGGATAGAGGTGCAGCTTATGGTTCCTTTTTTGGTGGAAACAGAGAAAACCATAATAACATCGGAATGAAGACCGCTTTTATCAGTGCCCATAACGACAATGTTTTTAACCTGATTGGGAACAGCTTTGTCAAGCTCTGCGATTTCTTCACCTGAACCAAGGTTGGTATTATATACATATATAAACCCTGCACTGCAAAACAGTATCAGAAGAATAAGCGTAGACAGTGCAAAGACAGCAAAAAATCTTTTGATATTCACTATGTTTCAAAACCTTTCATTTGTAGTAAAAATAAATTGTATATCTGAAAAATTAAAACCTGATTAAAATTTTCAAATCTCAAAAGGGAGTTAATTGAAAAAAGCACTTCTTTATGAAGTGCTTTTTTCTTGGTGGGAGAGGGTGGATTCGAACCACCGAAGGCATAGCCAGCAGATTTAC
>CAZBJD010000114.1:0-4523 GCA_964492155.1 uncultured Eubacteriales bacterium | reverse complement strand
TGCTCATAATAATATCACTGAAACTGAAAGTTTCAATATCACTTTTGATTTATCAAAAATATCACTCCATCGAAGATGGAATATCACTAAAAATTACTGCATCTGTTATGTACTTGAAAGCCAAGAAAGCAATTCGTCCGATAGGGTGGGTTGCTTTTTTCATACCGTTTTGTTGCTTTACAAATGCTTTTTATTATGATAGAATATATTATTACAGACTGGAGATGTTAAAATGAGGATTTCTGATATTTATAAAACACAAAAGCAGCCCAAATCTTTTGAGATTTTTCCCCCAAAGGGCGATTTGAATGTTGAAACTGCAAGGCAGACCGTTGAGGAATTAAAAAATCTGAAGCCTGCTTTTATCAGTGTTACATATTCGGCAGGAGGCTCGGGGAACAGCTTTAAGACGGCAGACCTTGCTTCTATGATACAAAATGAGTACGGGGTGACTTCGGCGGCACATTTAACTTGCATCAATTCGACAAAGGATGATGTGAAAAAAGCGGTGCGTACTTTAAAGGAAAACAATATCGAAAATATTTTAGCTCTCCGCGGTGACATTGTTGACGGTGCCGAAGCTCACGATTTCAAGTACGCTTCAGAGCTTATTCCCATCTTAAAGGAAGAAGGATTTTGCGTTGGCGGTGCTTGCTATCCCGAGGGGCATGTTGCCTGCAAGAGCATTGAAGATGATATTGACCATCTTTATGAAAAAGAACAGGCGGGAGCGGATTTCTTTTTATCTCAGCTTTTCTTTGACAATGACGCTTTTTTCAGATTTCTTGATAAAGCCAGAAAAAGAGGGGTAACAAAGATGATTGAAGCGGGAGTTATGCCCATTTTAAGCAAGTCGCAGATTACGAGAATGATTTTTATGTGCGGGGCTTCGCTGCCTGCGGATATTGTAAGGCTTTTATACAAATATGAGAATTCTCCCGAGGACCTGGAAAAGGCGGGAATTGAAAAGGCGTTGTGCCAAATTCAGGGACTTCTTGACGGCGGCGTGGACGGCGTTCATATTTACACTATGAACAAGCCCTGCATTGCAAGAACAATTTTAAACGGATTGAAATAATATGAAAATTGATAAAAATGAGGTTTTGCGGTATCTGGGATATAATAATCAGGCAATTTCCCATAACCTTAATGAAAAAATTGATTTTTTAATTGAAAATGCTTATAAAATCATAACGCCAAAAGCAGTCTGGGGTGTTTTTGAACCTGAATTTGGTGAGGGCATCGCTTTAAAGGGGACTGCTGTGAAATTTTTCGGGCAAGATATTCAAAAGCATCTTTTCGGTGCAAAAAAGATTGCGGTTTTGGCGGTAACCTTAGGAATTGCTGCCGAGCGTGAGATTTTAAGATATCAGCAGACGGATATGGTGTCGGCAGTGATTTGCGACAGTGTTTTTGATTCTTATATTGAAGCGGCGGCGGACAGTACAGAGGCTGAAATAGTTGATTTTGCCAAAAAAGAGGGTCTTTATACAAATTATCGCTACAGCCCCGGCTACGGGGATTTTCCGCTTTCGGTGCAGAAAGAAATAATTTCTGCCTTAAGCTGCCAAAAAAGAATTGGACTTACGGTGACCGAATCGGATATTTTACTGCCACGCAAAAGTATTACAGCGGTAATGGGATTGTTTGGCGAAAAGCAGGAAAAATCTGTGAACAGATGTGAAACCTGTAATATGAAAGATAAATGCAAAAGTAAAAGGGAGTGCGTAAAAAATGTTTAAAGACGGATTTTTGATTTTTGACGGTGCTATGGGGACAAGTCTGCAGAAATACGGATTATCGGCAGGGGAGCTTCCCGAAATGCTTAATTTTTCACATCCTGAAACTGTTGCAAAAATTCACAAAGAATATTTAGAGGCAGGAGCTGACGTTGTAACTTGCAATACTTTTGGTGCAAACCGTCTGAAATTAGGCGAAAAGGCAACTGTTGAAAGCGTTGTAACGGCGGCGGTAAAAATCGCAAAGGATGCGGGTGCAAAATGTGTTGCACTTGATTTGGGTCCTACGGGACAGGTATTAGAGCCAATCGGGACTTTGTCTTTTGAGGAGGCTTACGATTTATATAAAGAACAGGTGGCTGCCGGGGTTAAAGCGGGAGCTGATATGGTTATAATTGAAACAATGTCTGACCTTTTAGAAACCAAGGCGGCGGTGCTTGCAGTAAAAGAGAATTCTTCTTTACCGCTTTTTGTTACAATGACCTTCGGCGAGGACGGAAGAACATTTATGGGTACAAGTCCTGAAAATGCTGCAATTACGCTGTCGGCTCTCGGTGCTGATGCCGTGGGTGTTAACTGTTCACTTGGACCAAACGAGCTTTTGGGGGTTGTGGAAAAGATTTGTAAATATTCCGCCGTGCCTGTTATTGTTCAGCCGAACGCAGGTCTTCCTAAGGTGGTTGACGGTAAAACCGTTTTTGAAGTTACGCCCGAGGATTATGCAGAAGCAATTGAAAAGATGATTGAAATGGGTGTTTCGATTATAGGCGGCTGCTGCGGAACTACTCCCGAGCATATCAGGGCGGTTAAAAATTTAACTTCGGGCAAAAGCCCTGTTAAAAGAGATGTTAAGCCTGTTTGTGCTGTAACAAGCGGACAAAACGAGGTTATTTTAAATGACAATACTGCGATTATCGGCGAGAGAATTAATCCTACGGGTAAGCCGAAATTAAAAGCTGCTCTTTGCAGTAAAAATTACGATTATATTATTTCGGAGGCGGTTGCCCAGCAGGAGGCAGGTGCCGATATTTTGGATGTTAACGCAGGACTTCCCGAGATTGATGAGGGCGAGGTTTTGAAGGAGCTTGTTAAAAAGCTTCAGGCGGTAACGGCGTTGCCGCTGCAGATTGACTCATCAAACGAAAAGGCGGTTGAAAAGGCGGTACGTGTTTACAACGGAAAACCTATTATCAACTCTGTTAATGGAAAAAAAGAGAGTATGGACAAAATTCTGCCCATTGTTAAAAAATATGGGGCGGCGGTGGTTGCACTTACGTTAGACGAAAGCGGAATTCCCGACAGGGCGGAGGAAAGATACAAAATTGCGGAAAAAATTGTCCGTGAGGCAGAAAAGTACGGAATTCCGAAAACTGATATTTTTGTAGATTGTTTAGTTCTTACTGCGTCTACCAATCAGGCTCAGGTTATGGAAACATTAAAGGCAATTAAACTTGTAAAAGCAGGGCTTGGCGTTAAGACTGTTCTGGGTGTGAGCAATGTTTCCTTCGGACTTCCCTCAAGAGAAATTTTAAACTCTGCATACCTTGCGGCGGCATTTGGTGCAGGACTTGATATGCCTATTTTAAATCCTCTTTCTGCAGAGTACAGAAAAATCGTTTCGGCGTTTAAGGTTTTAAACAACGAGGACAAATCTGCCGAAAAATTTATTTCGGAATATTCGGCTGCCGCAGAAAGCGGTCCTGTTAAAGAACAGGTTATGGACATTAAAAGCATAATTATAAATGGTTTAAAGGGACAGGCAGAGAGTGTAACTAAAGAGCTTCTTAAAACAAAGACTCCCCTTGAAATCATTAACGGAGAATTTATTCCCGCGCTTGATGTTGTGGGCGGAAAATTCGAGAAGGGCGAAATGTTTTTGCCTCAGCTTATGGCGTCAGCCGAAGCGGTTAAGGCGGGATTTGAGCTTTTGAAGGGAGAAAGCGGCGACGCGCAGAACGGCGAAAAAATCATTCTTGCTACCGTTAAGGGAGATATTCATGATATAGGTAAAAATATCGTTAAAATGCTTATGCAGAATTACGGATATAACGTTATTGACCTGGGAAAAGATGTTGAGCCTGAAAAAGTGGTTGAAGCGGCAAAGGAATATGATGTTAAGCTGGTAGGATTAAGTGCTCTTATGACAACTACTGTTAAAAGTATGGAGGACACAATTAAAGAACTGAGAAAAGAAAAGCCCGACTGCAAGGTAATGGTAGGCGGTGCTGTTTTAACAGAGGAGTATTCCAAAATGGTAGGAGCAGACTATTATGCAAAGGATGCTCTCGGAGCAGTAAAAATTGCGGGAGCGGTTTTTGACAAATAAGAAGGTGTTTTATGTTTGCAGTCAGACCGGATTTTTAAAGGTCTGCCCACATTTTTAAGGTTCAGGACTTATAAGTGGATTAAGAAACTCACGAGAAGTTAAAGCGAGTTTGCGGAAACAATTTTTGGGTTGTGCATAGAATAAAGCAGGGGGATAAAAGCCCTTAATATAAATATCGGCACTCACACAGCTTTCATATATAGCTTTAAAAAGACGGTTAAAACCGTCTTTTTTAATTTGTAGGAAATTACAACTTTTAAGTTGTAATGACGGAAAATCATAAAAGTCTACCTCGAAAATGTGAGCAACGCGAACATTAGTTGCCGAAGGCGACTTTTTTAATGCCACCTACAACCCTTCCGTCACACTTTCGTGTGACACCTTCCCTTACACAGGGAAGGCTTTTTTGTGAATAATGAATAGTCAGCGTGTGAAAATGCAGGGAATGGCGGTTTCCG
>CAZBJD010000113.1:0-4531 GCA_964492155.1 uncultured Eubacteriales bacterium | reverse complement strand
TGCTGTATAAGTTTTTGTAAGCACGTTTCCGCCAATTGTAATTGTATAATTTCCTTCTTCAAGGCCTGTAACCTTAATGATTTCCTGATTAATATCTTCAGTTACAGGAACGCCCCAGTCTTCATACTGCTTGTAGTAGGAAGTATAAGCTACAGGGATTGCGTGAGCTAAATATTCATATTCAACTTTATTCTTAGAATAGTCTGTTACAACAACATCTGCTCTTTCGGTTGATTTTGAGCCTGTTGAAGCATCAACTTCAACCTTTGCTACTATCGGATTTCCGTCTTGCTGCTTAATAAACTCGTAAGACATATAAAATCCGCCCTGTTCACCCGGGTGAACGCCATCTGTACCTGTGATGACAATATCGCTGTCTGAAAGACCATATTCTTCTCTTACTCTGTCTGTCAATCCACTTGTTGTAGTCCACATATCGATAACAGGTAAGTCGTATTCTTCAGCAATTTTCTTAACTTCTTCAGTCATTCTGCGAAGTCCGTAGTCATTAACGCTTGCAGGATAGTCAAATTCTGCACCGTCTGCTACAATTGCATGGTCAAAAACGAAGGTAGTAATCAAGGTAAGTGAAATGCCTTTTTCTCTGCACATTTCAATTAAAGTTTTGCAGTTGTCTACATAAGTGGTAATTCTTCCGTCAACTTTTTCTTTGCTTTCCAAAACCTCAGCTGATGCATCGGCAGGAATATTATCATAGTCAACGCCTTCTAAATAATATCTTGGGGTTGAGTCATTAAAGCCAAGGCAGATTGTTGCTTCATCAATTTCACCTGTAATTTCGTTTTCGGTAATATCCCATTCAAATCTGTTTATAACATTAGAAAAGCTGTTTCCCGAAATACCCTTATTTACAAATATGATATCTTTATTCGGGTATCTTGTATGATAATAATGCTCAATAACTTTAAGATACTGTGAACCATGAGTTAAACTATCACCCATAAATGCAACTGTAATCTGCTCTGTATCTCCGCCGAAGGTTTTGTCACCTGCAAGCTTAATCTGTTCTTGTGAAAGCGGAATAATAGTTTGTGTGTCATTCCACATAAACGCCTTGATTTTTTCTGTGCCTGCAGGAACTTTTACATCGGAAAATCCGCTGATTTCCTTTTTCAGGTCATAAAATGTATAACTACCGTCAGTAATCTGCTCGCAGGCAATCATTTTATTGTCTGCACCATAAAATGCCGCTAAAATCTGGAATTTACCATTATTGCCATACTTATTGGTAATATCTGCAGTTGCTTTGATAATTTCATCCGCTTCAATAACCTGGCTTTCATTTTCATCTCTTAAAGTAAGTGAATATGTTGTAGGCTGTGTAACATAAGCAACCTCAACGCTCTTTGTTACATCGTTATCGCCTTCTTTTATGTTAAGCACGCAATCGGAAAGGTCGCCGCTGAACTTAAATTTTGTTTCATATTTTGAGTCGGAATCAACATCAATCTCCGAAATATATTTAACTGCACCTGTACTGTCGGCAATGGTAATTGTAACTACTGAGCCTGACTGAACATCTGCTTTTGACAAATTACCTGCGATATACACGTTTTTTGCAGTCTCGGAATATGAGATTTCGCCTGAAACTTCAGCTGAAACTGCCAATGGAAAAATCATTAAAAACGAAAGCACCAAACATAAAATCTTTTTCATCTTCATTCCCTCTTTTTCTTATTTTGAAATTGTAACAGTGTGTGCAGTAAGTCTTGTTGCATTGTAAATACCATCAATGCATTCTCTGATTGTGGCAATATACCCTTGTTCGCTCGGTTTATTTGTTTCAATATAACTGCTGATACCATAAAACGGCTGATCTCGATTTGCGGCGGCGGTTGTTTCGCCAACATCAGCAACGTAAGCTGCTCTTGCTGCTGATGCAACTCTTATCCAGTCTTCATTTGAGAAGCTGTCAAAATCATAGCCTTCATCACTCGGATAATACTTACTTGTTTTCGCATTTTTTCTGATGTACATTTCTGTATTTGTAATACTTCTGTAGCTGTTTTCAGTAGCTCTTCTTGTTTCTTTGTATGAGAAAGCATTTTTTGCCTGAATCTGACCCGGGTTATTTTCAAGCTCTGCAATATTTACCCCTTCAGCAAGCTGCTGTGCCGAGAATGTTCCGATTTCAGTTCCGTCCATCGAGATGGTATAATCACCATCATCAAGGTTTGTAATCTTAATAATTTCTCTGTTCATATTATTGATAATGTCAACGCCGTAGCCCTTAACATATTTATATCCAACAGAACCTGCATAAAGCGGAAGTGCTTTTGGAAGATATGTATAAGAAACGCTTGAGGAAGTCGCTTTAACATCGCTTACAGTTGCGTTGTCTGCTTTGTTTGAGCCATTTGCTGCGTTAATTTCAACCGACGCAACCAATGTATTTGTTTCCTGTGCTCTTGCAAAGAGATAACCAAATAAGTATCCGCCGTCTTCAACAGGGTGAATACCTTCTGATCTTGTGATAACCGTTGTAGCCTCGGGGTATTCTTCTCTTATTCTGTCTGTGTACTCGTTCGATGCCTTATAAAGGTCTAAAACAGGAACATCATATTTTTCGCCAAGCTCCCTGATGCCGATTGCAATCTGACCGATTGCGTAGTTAGAACCATATCTTACAGGAGGATATGTATTAACAAATCTGTCACTTTCGTCATAAAGTGAAGGTGTAACCAAAGTGATACCTTTACCATTTTCAAGACAATAGTTAATAATTGTTTCTATGTTCTTTACGCAATTGTCAATTCTTGTTCTCATAGCAGGATAGTATATTTCATACTCCTCGTCTGCCATCTTACCGTCTGTATAAGTAGAATATCCGCTGTCATTCATACCAATCATAAGAGTAACTTCATCGCAAGCGCCATATCCTAACGGATCATTTTCTGAGAATATATCCCAATCAAGACGAGATATAACACCACTGCCCGAGTCGCCTGAATGACCTTTGTTTAAAATAACAATATTTGAATCGGGGTAACGTGTTGCGTAATACTCATATAAAAATGCAGTATAATGTCCCCAATGAGTAATACTGTCGCCAATTATACCGATAACCTTTGTTTCAGCGGGATTTTCGTTTTTAAACGCAAGGCTTGTACCTGTAACTTTAGCGTCTTCTGTTGCAAGAGGAACAAGGTTAGTTGTGTTTTCCCATACAAACGCTTTAACTTTTTTAGTTTCTGCAGGCAATTTAACATTTGAAAAATCAATAGTTTTATCAACATTGATATCTTCATATTCTACATCTATTGATTTTTCATCAATAGCGATAAGCTTACTGTTTTCATCGTATGCTGCAAACAATACCGATACATTAGTTGCATTGCCATATTTGTTATTAATGTTTGCAATAACCTCCGCTGCGCCACCTTCTGTGATGTAACTTATAACATCATTACCTGATTCAATAAGTGAAATATCAATTCCATAAAGTTCATGTCTTGCAAAAGCAGTATTAAGAGAATCTGTTATATCCTCAGCTGACTCACTGTCACGCACTTTTACAACATAATCATTAATATTTTTTGAGAATTTAAATTTTGTTTCATAATTTCCTTCGCTGTCGGTATCAAGCTCGGTAATGTAACCTACCTGATTCTGTGAATTAAGCAACAAAACTGTGACGCCCTGAACGGCTTCAGCACAGCCAGATATATACACATTGTACCAATCACTGTCAATAGATGCACCGATTTCTGTAGTAGTTGCCAATGCCGCAAATGACGGCAAAAGCATTATAAACGCCAAAACCACGCAAAACATTTTTTTCATAATTTTCTTCCCTTCTTGCCATTAATCTGTAAGCTTTAAAATTTTATGTATAATCTTCCCGACAATCCTGCCAAGATAGACTATCTACATTATATATTTTGCACTTTTTTTCACAAAAAAGCAATAGCAAAAAAAAATAATATCTTTTTTTATAAAAAATATAGCCAAATATATACCAATTCGCGTTTTAAATGCAATATTTACTAAAATTTAAGTATAAAGTAACGTTGTTATTCAAAAGCAAAAAATGAAAAGCTGAATTGTAATCCGAGAAGTCGCATTTGTAAAACGAAATGCGACTTTTGTAATTGAAACGCAAGTTTGTAATCTGAAATGCACGATTTGTAAGTGAAATGCGAGTTTTGTAAACGAAATGCACGATTTGTAAGCAAGATGCAATACCTATTTTCTCAAAAAACAGATATTTTTGCATGCCAATAAGAGATAGTTGCTTTGGCAAAAAAATTGTAAACCAAAATGCTACCCCTGAAATCTGTCAAATGTTGAATATATCCGCAGTATGCCAAAGGCACTCCGATTGGAGTGCCCTTGTTAGTTAGTTTCAATATTTGTTAAATTAGTTCGTTATTTCACAATATACGCTTCGCAGAGTGGTACAAGGTTTGTCATATCTTTCCAAAGCATAATCTTATCGCCTGTAACGAGTGTAAAGTCTGTAAGCTCCTGCGGAACGGTATTTATGCCTTTTTCAAAGGTAAATTCTACA
>CAZBJD010000112.1:1986-4550 GCA_964492155.1 uncultured Eubacteriales bacterium | reverse complement strand
CGTTCCAGTATTCAAACTCAACGTCTAAATTACCTGACTTAATAATGTTGTTTGCACTTGTTACAGAATCTGTAAACCACGCAAATGTTGTTCCGAGAAGCATTGAAAAGCAGAGCAAAAGTGAAATAGCGCTTGTAAACAATGCACTCTTTGTTGATTTTTTCGTCATTTTTTTACCTCCTTATAATTTGTTTTTAAGACGAATATATATAAATAGCTTTATGCTAAATGTTTTTTACTGCTCAGAGGACTGCCCGTCTTTTGCTGCAAGCTGTTCTTTGAGCTGTTGCAACTCTTTCATCATTTCAGCCGTTTGTTTGCGTTCTTCTTCAAGTTTTTCTCTTTCGGCTGTCATCTCTTCCATCTGTTCTTTTTTATATTTTCTGAACAATTTCACCGTATTTAAACCCTGCATTAAAATCAAAAGCATAAACGGAAGGAATATGCAGATAAAATACCCGGGTGTTGTTTTTAAAAATGAGAAGAAGGTTCCGAGTTTTGGTATATCAAATTTATAAAGTCCCTGAAACTGTGTGTATTTTACGGGTAATTCATCATCAACACCTGTTGTTGTACCATATGTAATAAAACAACGCTGACCGTCTTCATCTGTTATAAGAGAACGCACCTTATGGGTAAAGGTCTCGCCGAAGGTGTCAGGATCTTCCGAACGATATGAGATAATATCACCTTCTTTGATGGTGGCAGGTGAAACCTCTTTAACAAACACCAGATCACCTGCTGCAAAATCCGTTGCTTTCATTGAGTCGGATCGGCAGATAAATGCCTTATAGCCAAATAAATCTCTGTCGTTTCGGTCAAAGGTTGTTACGGATACAACCGTAAACACCATCATACATGCTGCAGCTGCCACAAGCAGCCACGTAAATACATTTTTTAATACTTTTAAAACTTTCATTACATTTCTCCTTATTCAAAATCCTTATTTGGATTATTTTTTGTTTGAACTGCTAAAGCATCTATATCAAATACCAACGTTTCGCCCTGGTATTCGTTTCCTTTATCGGGAGGAAAATAGAATTCTGCAACAAGCTTTTGTTTTTCACCAACTTCAAGGTTGCTTACTATGCTAAGCTCATCTGCATTGATAAGCTCATTGATTTTCCCGTGTAGCAAAACGGTGTGTGGAGAATTTTGTTTATAAATTGTAATTTCCAACACATCGCCAAGTTTACCTTCAACCTTGCTGAAATACAGTTTATAAAAAACTTCCCAAGTACCTTTGTTTTCTATATAGAATTCTTTTTCAACAGTCATACCGGGCTGAAACAGAGGATCATTTCCGTCAATAATGGGTTTTCCGCCATTTAAGTCAATATCAATGGAGCCTGTTTGAAAGCTGTTATTTTGAATGTCGTATCTCATAATCGTGCTTGCAATCGCAAAACTTGTTATGCAAAGTGCTACGCATATAATAATTAAGGTAACAACATTTATTTGAAGTTTTTTGTTAGAAATCATATTTGTACATCATCCTTTCTTCCTGTGTGCCACGATGTAGAATATAATCAATAAAGCAGCAACCAAAAGTGTTGATATAAGCAAATAATTTGGCTGTGTGTTTACTTTTTTCTCATTGGTCGGGTATTCTACGATGTTTTTAGCATCAGCAATTTCTTTGTAGTTCGAAAATCTTGGCAAGGTTTCTTTTGGCGTACCGTCTGTTTCATAGGAAACCTTTGCAGTATTTTTTTCTTCCACAACCACATTTATTTTATAAATTGATTTGTCATAGGTTGTTTTTTCATCTTTTCCCTCATTTTGTGAGAGATAGTATATGTAAGTTCCTTTTTCTTTTAAAGCAATATTGGAAAAGGAAATATATCCATCATCATTATTTACTGTCTCGATTACCGCACCTGACCCATCTTTTAAAGAAAATGAATAATCATTGCCTCGTGGATACTGTCCGTCAAGCAACACCTCTGCACTGAATTTTACATTTGCAAGTGTAGGCTTTATTTCTTCCTCTTTCGGATAAGAATTGTTATCCTCTATAATCATCAGAAGCTTTAAACTTGTATCACCGGTTGAATGTATTTCAAAATCCTTTTTGCCATTACCTTCAAGATAACCACGATATGCACATTTTATATCGCAGTTTTCAAGAGAATCGGGATACTCATTTTTGTCTGTTTCGGTCAGATCTTTTGCTGACAGTTTAACTTCGTTTGAAATTTCTTTCTCTGCGTATAAATAAAGACAAAAGCCGATGTTACCTTTAACATCGTTCTTTAATCTAACGGTTGTTTTCCCATTTGTTAAATCAAGGTCTATTGAACCGTCTTCAAAAACATCTGCATTAATCCATGATAAATTATTTCTTGTATATACTGCCTCAACATCCGCTGGTTTGAAACAAGTTATGAAGATGATGCTGAGTGTTGTTAAAAGCACCAAAAAGGCGATTATGATGTATTTTATATTTTTGTTCAAACTAAAACCGCCTTTCTGCTGTGTCTTCTTTAATCAACCCATTTTGCAAAACCATTCACAAATCGAATATAATGGGTATTCGCTGCTTCAAAGATTTCATAGTAAGC
>CAZBJD010000112.1:0-1886 GCA_964492155.1 uncultured Eubacteriales bacterium | reverse complement strand
GAGCCTCCGCCTGAGCCTCCGCCTGAGCCTCCGCCTGAGCCTCCGCCTGAGCCTCCGCCCGAACCACCGCCTGAGTCTCCGCCTGAGCTTTCAGGCATATACCACCAACTGAAATCTGCTCTCAGGCTTTTGTTTTGATAATCGTTACCCACCGATGTTTCTAAATACACAGTTAAACGATATGTCAGACTTTGCTGACTGCCCGGCAAGGAATAGGTAACTGAGTCAGGCATATCCTTCATCAGTCCATCATATAAGGTTTCAACACCCGTTATTTCAACCTTTAGTTTTAAGACCTCTGCCAGTTTCTCAGAGTCGGCTAACACTTCGGCCTTGAACATAACATCAATATTTTCTGTGTGTGATATATTTAAAACATAATCCCTGTGTTCTGCATCACCGGGGAACATATTTTCAACCTTAAAAACCTGATTTGCACTTTCATCGGGACCATTTAAAACTATTGTTTCTCCCGCAGCATAAACAGGTGTTATACTTAATATTAAATTCAGTATAAGGATGCAACATATAATAAAGGAAGATTTTTTTATGTGTTTTTGCCAATACACTCTTTTTATGCCTCCATTTCGTTTTTGTTCTTTATATGGTCGTATAATTGTTTGTTGTATTTTCGTCTGACAATAGAACGAACAATCGGAATTTTGCTGATATAAAGCATTTTAAGCTTTCTTTTCCAATGTAAATATTCTTCCTTCTCAAATGAACGTTCCATTTCCATTTTTATGTAGTCTCTTTCTTCCTTAAAGGGAATAAAGAAATTTACGAACAATGTAATAACCACAAAAGATCCGATAATCATTGCAATTATTAATATTAAAAATTCGTCAGTTAATAAAGTATCTGTGCTGTAGTCCAAGTTTGTTGCTCACTTTCTATCGCTTATTCTTAAATTGCCACCATTTTTTCTTTTCAGTCGCAGCTTAGATTTTTTTATGTGCTTCATTCCGCAAATAGCCGAGAAGCTTTTTCTTCGCAGTTTTGTTTTCTTTCTGTTGATAAATTCTTTAGTTGTTCTGCATTTTCGCACTTGGTAACAATCAATACCGCACCCGGTAGCTCCATAGGTTCTCCCTTCACTGCTCAATGTCTATTTTTTCCACTATCCTTGTATATAGATTTTCGAGCAGCATCTGTGTTTTTTCGCCATCATCCCAAATAACATAATCAATTACGGAAGCAATGATTGTATAGATAAAATACTCAGCTTGATAATGCGTACATCCGAAAGCACCCATAAGCTTCTCAGCATATTTCTCATAGAGCAGCCTGAAATCTTTGGATTTTTCTCTCATACGATCTCCGAACACAGGACTGGTAGTAATCTGAAGTGCAAGACGCAGCTCAAACTTGTACTTTTCAACCTCGTTCAAAAGAGTGTCAAAATAGTTTCGGACATTATCTGTATGGCTGAGAGTAAATGCAAAAAGTGCATCAACAACTTTAGATAATCCGTACTTGCCGGCAGCTATCCAAATATCGTCCTTGTTTTCAAACCAATAGTAAAGACTGCTTTGAGCAAGCTTGGTTTCTTTGCATAGTTCTCCTACTGAGGCATTTCCTAATCCGGTTTTTAATAGATAATCCCATGTTGTTGCAATAATCGCTTTTCTTTTGTCGGACATATTCAAACTGTCCATTTTATTCAACCCTTTCCTTGTTTACTTACCGCCACATTCTTTTTAGAGTAATGGTCATTACAAGCAGTGGCAAAAAAATATGCCTGCAACATAATTGAAATTATGTTGCAGACAACAGGTAGCTTATTGCTTAAATGTACAAGAAGAATAACTAAAAATAATTTGAGATATAAAAAAGGCATAACTTTAAGACCGGGTAATGTAAATTTTGTTCAACCGGTCTGTTTT
>CAZBJD010000111.1:0-4557 GCA_964492155.1 uncultured Eubacteriales bacterium | reverse complement strand
AAAAACAGGCAGTGTCGGCAATATTACCTCGGAGTTTAATGGTATTTCTGCACCCCAAAGCGTAATTATCGCAGGTAAAGCAGGCAATATAAAAGGCGGCGGATATGCAGGTATTCATGTTACAGGCGGCGATGCTATTATCAGCGGCAGCGTGGAAAGTATTACAGGTTTTACCGGCGGCATTGAGGCGTACCAAGGCTTTGATTGGGATGAAGACGGCAATGAAGTCTACATCGGCGGAAACACCGCCATCAGCGGTACAGTGGGCAAAATTTCAGGCGATGTGGTTGGTATTTATACAGATGCTGATTTGAATATAAGCGGAAGTGCTGAGGTGATTGCAACAGATGCAGAAACAGAAGATAAGCGTGCTCTTTCAATAGGCGGCAGCATTATCCTTCCCGATGGAAAAGATATTATTGCCTTGCCTGAAGAATACAAAATCGGAACTGTTCTTGCACAAGCTTACGAAGATGAAAACGGCCCTGTGGAAATATGGCATAATACAATTTTAGACAGTGAAGGAAAAGCGGCATTGTCAGTTAAATTCGCAGGCTTTGTAAACCCATTTGAAGACGTTAACACTTCCGACTGGTATTATACGGATGTTGAATACGCAGTGGTAAACAACTTGATGAATGGCACAGAGGCAACCAATTTTGCACCGAATGACAAACTCACAAGAGCAATGCTGGTTACTGTTCTTTATCGTGTTGAAGGCGAGCCTGCTGTTTGGGGCGGACTTCCGTTTGAAGATGTTGAAGAAGGCTCATATTACGAATTTGCTGTTGCTTGGGCAAAAACGAATTTTATAGTTAATGGTATTTCCACAACCGAGTTTGCACCAAATGACAACATCACCCGTGAACAGATTGCGGCTATTATATACAGATACGCACAGTATAAAGATGTTGCACCGACAGGAGCGTGGGCAATCAGACTTGATTATGCTGATCTTGAGGATATATCCGATTATGCAGCAGAGGGAGTAATGTACTGCAAACTAAAAGAAATTATGCAGGGCAAAGCGGACAACAACTTTGCACCAAAGGATAATGCAACAAGAGCAGAAACGGCAGCTATACTTCACAGATTTATTGAAATAAACAAGTAACAGTTGTTTGGTCGGAGCAGAAATTTCTGCTCCCGGCAAAATGATTTCTTGCATCTGAACAGTTCACTAATTCTATAAGTGTGAGAAACAATGGAATTTTTGTTCTGCAAGTTTGTGGTATACAGAAATCAGGAAAATACAAGAGAAAAAATTAAAAAGGAATAAAATTATGTATACAATTTATGTTGTTTTTAAAAGTTTTGAGGGAAAAAGAAAGGAATTTATTGAAAAGGTAAAAGCGGAGGGGATTGTTGACGAAATCAGAGCTGAAAATGGCTGTATCAGATACGATTATTACTATTCTGAAAAAGACCCCAACGAAATTCTGCTTATAGAAGCGTGGGAAAGCAAGGAGCATCAGCAAATCCATATTGCTCAGCCTCATATGGCACGTCTTCGTGAGATAAAAGAGGATTACATCGTGTCAACAACCTTGGGTGAATTTGAAATTAAATGAGGGGCAAAATGAGAAAGAACATATTTTTTGATTTCGGCAGGACAGTTGTTGAGCATCCCGAGGACGGAGCAGGAATCAGAATAGTAAAAAAGACCGGACTTATCGACGAAGAAGATGCAGAAATTGTAAGAAATGCAGTATTTTCGGTGGGAAAATATCTTAACTTTTTAGATGAAGGCTCATTGGAAAGGGATGAATATAAGCGTCTGCTTTCGGAAGATGTGCCCGAAAGGCTCAGAGAATTTGCACTAAAGGCGGCAGACTATCATATTACCGAATTGCCTGTTATCGCAGGAATGGAAGACCTTTTTAAAAAGCTGAAAAAAGACGGATATAAAATATATATTACATCCAATCTCGACGTCTATCACGCGGAACAGATGTATAAAACTGATATCGCCAAATACTTTGACGGTATGATATTTTCGTCTGAGGTAAAGGTAAGAAAGCCATTTAAAGGCTTTTTTGACGCGGCTTGCAGGCGGTTTGATGTTAAGCCCGAGGACTGCATTTTTATAGATGACCTGGAAGAAAACGTTGACGGTGCCGAAGCCTGCGGCATCAAGGGCTTTGTTTTTAAAGGCAGTGCTTCGGAGGCGGAAAAGTTTATTTACAGCAATGATAATTGATTTATAAAAACACATTCCGAATAAAATCGGTATGTGTTTTTTACTTGGTATGATTTTGACCGAAAATGTAAATATGTGGTTTATTATGTAAATATTACAAAACAACGTAAAAAGTGCATACGCACCTCAAAAAAACGTGTAAAAGGACAAAAAATGATAGTAAAAAGGACAAAAAGTTATCCGAAACTTTTTGAAGAATTATACTGAAAATGCAGTAAAAATCAATAGTTAGAGCGTTTGCTATTATGCAATCGGCTACAAATTTTATAGAAAAAGATATAATTTTTTCTTTGAACTTGCTTTTTTTTTCAAAATAGTGCATAATAAATGTGTAGATAGGTATGCTTGTTTAAGAGGTTAAGCAAGCGGCTGAATAATGCGCGAGCATTAAAAAATTTTAAAATCCGGAAAGGAAGAAAAAACATGAAAAAAGTAGTAGCATTATTACTTATCGCAGTTATGGCACTCGGCTTTGTAAGCTGCGGCTCAACTGCAGGCGGCGAAGTACCTACATTGGTTTGGTATTTGCCGGGTGAAAAACAGGCAGACACCGCTTTGGTTTGCGATGAAATCAACAAGATTCTCGAACCCGAAATCGGTGCAAAGTTGGACATTCAGTACATAAACTCATCAGACTTTACTGAAAGACTGAGACTGATTATGGCATCACAGGACGAATTTGACCTTTGCTTTACAGGCTTTGCAAATCCTTACCTTGACGGCTTAAGAAGAGGCGGCTTCTATGAGTTGACAGACCTCTTGAAAAAGTATGGCAAAGACCTTGAAGGTTCAATTCCCGACTATCTGTGGGAAGCAGTTAATGTTGATGGCGAAATTTATGCCGTTCCCTGCTATCAGGCAATGACAAAATGTGCAGCAATTTACTTCAACAAGACATATGTTGACAAATACAACTTTGATACATCAAAGGTTACAAAGCTTGAAGATATCGAGCCTTTCCTCCAGACTATCAGAGACAACGAAAAGGGTAACGTGTTCCCAATGCAGAGACCGGGCGTTCATTATTTCTATGAAGACCCATTCAGATATGAAGATACTTCAATCAACTATGTTAAGTTTGACAACGTAACAAAAGAAGTTATTTTTGAGTATGACATTCCTGAAAGAGATTATGCTTACAGCATGATTAAAAAATGGAATGACGCAGGCTTCTTCAATCCTAACGTTAGTACTTCAACTCCTACATCACAGTGTGCTGCCTGGGTAACAACAGGTTACAGACCGGGCGACGTTGAAGACAGAGAAGTGTCAAACGGATTTGAAATTGTTGCAGTTCCTTATTCAGATTATGCAATGGGAAGAAGCACAGCTACAACAACAATGACAGCTATCAGTGCTACATCAAAGCATCCTGAAAAAGCTATGCAGCTTATCGTAGAACTTAATACAAATCCTGAAGTATTTAACCTCTGTGCTTACGGTATCGAAGGTAAGCATTATGAAAAAGTCAGCGATACACATATCAAGCTCAAAACAGAAGCAGGATATTATCCTAACGGTAACTGGAAATTCGGTAATATGTTCATCGGTTATATGATGGAAGGTTATCAGGATGATTTGTGGACAGTTCTTCAGGATATCAACGATGGCTCTGTTAAAGAAACTCTCTTAGGCTTTGCTGCAGACGTAGCACCTGTTACAACACAGATTTCAAACATTGCAACAGCTGTAAGCGAATACGGTGAAGTTTCAAACGGTACTTCAACAAACCTTGAAGGCAAAACTGCAGAAATGCATGCAAAAATTGAAGCTGCAGGCAAAAAAGAGCTTATGGAATATGCAGAAAATCTTATCTATGCTTATATGGATGAAGAAGGCTTAAGATAATTTAATAAATTTTAAACTGTTTTAAATTAATGTCAGTCCTTTTGCAAGCCACGGCGGAATTTCACGCCGTGGCTTGAGGGGGCTTTGGCACTCTAAGAAGTTGTGAAACAACAGCTTGATAAAAAATGAATAGTGAAGAATGAATATTGAAGAATTATTGTAAAAATTAATACATAGCGGAGCTAATATAAAAGGACGGTGTCCTCGACGTCACGAAAGAATGTAAACTCGGAAAGGAATTTTCGGTTTTAAGAGGAGAAGCGAGCAAAAATGAAGTTTTGGAGCTTGCGAGAAAACGAAATAAAAGCGAAGCTTATAAGAAACTTCAGAGAGCGACCCTAAGGAAACCAAAATCAAATGGGAATTTGATTTTGAGAGAGGAGAAGCGAGCAAAAATGAAGTTTTGGAGCTTGCGAGAAAACGAAATAAAAGCGAAGCTTATAAGAAACTTCAGAGAGCGACTCTAAGGAAACCAAAATCAAATGGGAATTTGATTTTGAGGGAGGAGA
>CAZBJD010000110.1:0-4575 GCA_964492155.1 uncultured Eubacteriales bacterium | reverse complement strand
TATGTACAGTAGATTTTGAAACTCCGAAGTGTTTTGCGGCACTGCGTACAGTTGCCTTGTTTTCTACAATGTAATGAGCAATATTTACGGTTCTTTCTTCTATATCCGTATTCATTAAAAACGCCCCTTACTTTCATATATTCATTAAGAGTATATGAAAGTATTGTGCAGTTGATTACTGTTAAAAAATATGAATATTAATGCAGTTTGGGAAATGTGATAAATTTCGCACGAAATTATCGACAATATAAAATCGGTAGATATAATTTAATGAAAGCAAAAGCGGTAACTGTGGAGTAGCTTAAAATGATAATATGTTTAGTATTGTTGTTGCAAAAAGTTTTTCAGTTGTATACATCGTTTACATCGCTTAAAAGCTTTTTTAAATCTGAAATGACGCTGTCGGGTGAAATGAGTTTTGCACGGTTTCCGAAACTCATTATCCAACCCAGGAACTGCGGACTTACTGCAACATTTACATGGCATATAAAATGGGTTTCATCTGATTTTATAATTGGGATGTCGGTGCCGAACTTGTCGAATACAACACCGACAAGGGGATTTTCAAATTCAATTGAAACCCTTGTTTCTTCACCGCCAAACATTGAAAATACAGATTTTGCGTATGCTGACAGGTCAAATTCTTTTGGAGGCATCACCCTTTTTACGTCGGTTATGGTGATTGAGTCCATTTTATCTACACGGTAATGGGTGAAATGCCCGTATTTTTCTTTATATGTAATGAGGTAATAGTTTTCGTCATCCCATGTAAGCGAAATGGGGGACTCAGTGTATTTTTCACCATTTTTGCGATATTCTTTTTCTTTATTTGTATTTAAGTTGAAATATTTGAATGTAATCTGACTGTCGGATGCAATTGCGTCATAAATTCTGTCAACGTTGTAATAAATCTGTTCGTTGTACGTCTTGACGCGATTGGTAACAACAACCTGACGGTGAAGCTTTTTTGCATTTTCACGGCTTGTGAGTTTTTCTATTTTTGAAATCAGTTCCATACTTTTTTTATGAGTAATAAACTTGGATGACTGAACGCTATCCACCAAAAGCTTAAGTTCGGGAAGTTCAAAATCACGGCTGCCGATGAAATAATCGTGGGTTTTGCTTTTGCGTGAGCAAATATCAAGACCGAAAAGTTTTAAGTTTTCCAAATCGTCATAAATACTTTTTCTTTCAGCCGAAATTCCCTGTTTATTAAGTTCCGCTATCATTTGCGGAACTGTCAAAGTGTGGTCTTCGTCGGTTTTTTCAAGCAAAATCTGAGCCAGATATAAAAGCTTGAGTTTTTGATTTGAGGATTTCATAATTATCACTCCGATAAATCAGTATTTGTTATACTTATTATACCGCATTAAATCAAATCGGTCAACTGCGGGTTAAAGGGCTGAAGCTATAAAGAAAAATGTTGACATATGATATAAATACTGATAAAATATTATGTAAAATAAAGCGTAAGAAACGCTTGAAATTGGGAGGAAACAAAAATGAAAAAAGTATTGTCAGCAGTTTTAATGGTTGTTCTCGTTATGGCTATGTTTACATCTTGCGGTAGCGAAGAATACACAGTAGGTATCTGCCAGCTTATGGTTCATGATTCTCTTGACCAGGCTACACAGGGATTTATTGATGCTTTGACAGAAGAAATGGAAAATGCGGGTAAAAGCGTTAAGTTTGATAAACAGGTAGCAGGCGAGGCTAACCTTTGCACAACCGTTATCAACACATTTACTGCAAAAAATGTTGATTTGATTATGGCAAATGCTACTCCTGCACTTCTTGCAGCAGCAAATGCAACAACAACTATCCCTGTATTGGGCACATCTGTAACAGATTATGAAGATACATTCTCAGGAAACATTCCTGAAAACGTTTCAGGTACATCTGATGCAGTTCCTTTTGACGAACAGGCAACTATGATGATTGATACACTCGGACTTAAAGCAGGCGACAAAGTTGGTGTTATCTATTGCACAAATGAATCAAATTCACTTATTCAGTACAATGCTGTTAAAGAATTGTTTGAAGCGGAAGGTATTGTTGTAGAAGCATACACTTTCTCTGAAACAACAGAGCTTCAGGCACTTACAAATTCAGCAGCAAACGAATGTAAAGCAATTTATGTTCCTTCAGATAACACAGTTGCACAGAATGATACAATTGTAGGAACAATCTGCACTGAGAAGAAGGTTCCTGTATTCACAAGCTACGGCGGAACAATCTGTTACGCAAGTCTTGCAATTGACTACTATGAACTCGGAAAAGAAACAGGTAAGATGGCAGCTGAAGTTCTTCTCGGAACAAAGACACCGGCTGATATCGATGTTAAGACACTTACTCCGACAGTTGTATATAACGAAGAACTTTGCAACCAGCTTGGTATTGAAGTTCCCGCAGAATAATCGGTTTTCAGAGGTGCATAAATGGCGTTTTTAAATGTATTGCCCGGAGCGATAGCAGAGGGGCTTATCTGGGGATTGATGGCGATTGGTGTCTATATATCCTATAAAATTCTTGATATTGCCGACCTTACGGTTGACGGCTCTATTTGTACAGGTGCATGTACCTGCGTTGTTTTGATTGCTTGCGGACTGCCTGTATGGCTTTGTGTTTTGATTGCATTCGTTGTAGGTGCTTTGACAGGTGTGCTTACAGGGCTTTTCCATACTGCATTGGGAATTCCGGCAATTTTGTCAGGTATTTTAACACAGTTAATTCTATATTCTGTTAACTTATCAATTCTTGGCGGTAAATCTTTGATTGCCATTAATGTGCGTTCAACAAATTTGATGTTGAATATGAGTAATAATCCTATGGCTATTGTTTCGGCAGGCCTTGTTATCGTGGCAGTTATTGTTATTTTGTGGCTTTTCTTCTATACTGAAGTGGGGCTTACGATAAAATCCACCGGTGATAATCTCGATATGAGCAGGGCACAGGGGGTTAATGTCAACTTGAACAAAGTTTTGGGACTTGCAATTTCAAACGGAATTGTTGCACTCTCCGGTGCACTTTTGGCACAGTATAAAGGCTCGGCAAATATTAACGACGGACGAGGTGCTATTGTAATCGGTCTTGCGGCGATTTTCATCGGGCTCTCGGTTTCTATGAAAATTAAACCGAATTTCGTTGTAAGCTTAATCGGCGTTATCGGCGGCGGTGTTGTTTACTACATAATTTACAACTTTGTAATACTTTTGGGTCTTAAGACAGATTATCTTAAGATGCTTTCGGCAATTATTGTGGCGTTGTTCCTGGCAGTACCTTATCTGAAGGGTAAATATTTAAGCAAAAAGCCTGTCAATGTGAATTCCACATCAACTGAAATTGATGCAGGAGGTGAGCAGGATGCTTAAAATTACAAATTTACAAAAAACCTTCAATCCAGGAACAATTAATGCAAAAACTGCACTGGACGGACTAAATCTCACCCTTAAAGATGGCGATTTTGTTACCGTCATCGGCGGTAACGGTGCCGGAAAATCAACGCTTCTTAACGCCATTGCGGGCGTATGGAAGCCTGATGCGGGCACTATTGAAATTGACGGTGTTGATGTTACAAATATGCCCGAACATAAAAGAGCAAAATTCTTGGGAAGAGTTTTTCAGGACCCTATGAAGGGAACTGCTCCCGATATGGAAATTGCTGAAAATCTTTCGATTGCTGCAAGGCGCGGAACCAAGCGTAAGCTTGTGTGGGGTATAAAACGTGCGGAACGCGAACGATACAAAGAACTTCTTGCAACTCTCGAGCTTGGACTGGAAACACGGCTTTCCTGTAAAGTAGGGCTTTTGTCAGGCGGACAGCGTCAGGCGGTAACGCTTTTGATGGCGTCACTTAACAAGCCGAAGCTTTTGCTTTTGGACGAGCATACTGCAGCACTTGACCCCAAAACTGCTGCAAAGGTTTTGGAAATCACTGAGCGTATTGTAAATGAAAATAAACTCACAACTATGATGATTACACATAATATGAAAGACGCTATTGCACACGGAAACCGTCTTATTATGATGCATGAAGGTAATGTTATCGTAGATGTTGAGGGCGAGGAAAAGAAAAAGCTCACAGTTGAGGATTTGATGAATTTGTTTGTTCAGGCAAGCGGAAAAGAGTTTGCTAATGATAGAGCAATTTTAGGCTAATTTAAAAAGGGTATACCCATATGCGTGATACTCCAAGCGGAGTATCACGCAACTCTATTCGCCTACGGCGAGTTATATTGCTTCGCAGTTATATTCGGCTTACGCCGAGTGATATTCGCTACGCGAGTTTGCGGCGAATAGAATATCACTAAGCCCATTGGGCTTAATATCACTTTCTTTTTGAAATATCTCGCCATAGGCGAGGGATTTTCAAAAGAAAATATCACGCTGCCAAAGGCGGCATATCACCTAACAGACAAAAAGGAAGAGAAGACTCGTGATAAGCGAATCTTCTCTTTTTTTGTTGTTAGTGGGTTTGGGCTACCGCCCAACCGTATTTGTACTTACAAATGCGCTGCTGGTTCTCGACAATAATTGTACGAATTTTCATTTTTTCCGTTAAGGACATCACGCTTA
>CAZBJD010000109.1:0-4754 GCA_964492155.1 uncultured Eubacteriales bacterium | reverse complement strand
GGTGGAAGATATGAATTTACTACATATGAAATATGCGGTTGAAGTTGCAAAAGCAGGATCGCTTAATAAGGCTGCGCAAGTATTGCTTGTTGCAACTCCCAACATAAGCCGTTCCATAAAAGAACTTGAAAATGATTTGGGAATAACAATATTTGAAAGAACAACCACGGGTATGAACCTGACGCCTGAAGGCGAAGAATTTATGCGCTTTGCAAACGAAATACTCGGACAGCTTGATAGGGTTGAAAAATATTATAAAGACGGCACCCCCCACAAGAGAAAGTTCTCAATTTCGGTTCCTCGTGCATGCTATATATCGGAAGCGTTTTCATGGTTCTCAAAGGAGCTGGGTCCGGAGCCTTGTGAGATATTCTATAAGGAAACCAATTCACAGCGCACAATCCATAATATGATGAACCACGACTATAAGCTTGGCATTATTCGTTATGCAGAGAACTATGACAAATACTTTAAGGCAATGCTTGAGGAAAAAGGATTTGGCTATGAGATAGTCAGTGAATTTTCATATTCGCTTATTATGAGTGCCCAAAATCCTCTTGCAGAGAAGGAAGACTTAACATTTGATGATTTGAGGGGATATATTGAAATTGCACATGCCGATCCGTATGTGCCATCAATGCCTATGTCGAAAGTTGTAAAGGAAGAACTTCCTGATAATATTGAAAGACGTATTTTTATATTTGAAAGAGCGAGTCAGTTTGATTTGCTCCACGATAATTCCGAAACATTTATGTGGGTGTCACCGACACCGCAGAGTGTGCTTGACAGATACAATCTGGTACAGAAAAAATGCGTTGATAACAAGAAACTATATAAAGATGTTTTGATATACAAGGAGGGATATAAATTCTCTGACCTTGACAACTTGTTTATCACAAAACTGTGTGATTCAAGAAGGAAATATTTGTAAAATAAAGCCTGACTTTCTCGGAAGTCGGGCTTTATTTCTTAAAACCGTCATTCGGCAGGGGGTGTTATCTATAAATATAATACCGGTTATCTCAAAAAAGAATTCCCAAGAATAAAAAAGAATGTTAAAATATTAACAATCAATAAAATCACAATCAGGAGGATAATAAATTATGGAAAACAAGACTTACGAAATTGTAGACAGCGTTGAAAAGCTCGAAGAAGCGATACAGCGCACCAAAGAAGCTCAAAAGGTTTTTGCGACCTACACACAAGAGCAGGTTGATAAAATATTTTTAGCGGCTGCTTCTGCTGCAACAAAAGCAAGAATTCCTCTTGCAAAAATGGCAGTTGAAGAAACAGGTATGGGTGTTGCGGAGGATAAGGTTATCAAAAACAACTACGCTTCCGAATACATTTATAACGCATACAAAGACACAAAAACATGTGGTATCATTGAAGAAGACAAAACATACGGAATTAAGAAGATTGCAGAACCAATCGGTGTAATAGCAGCGGTTATTCCCACAACAAATCCTACATCAACTGCAATTTTTAAATGCTTACTTGCACTTAAAACAAGAAATGCTATCATCATTTCACCTCATCCCAGAGCTAAAAACTGCACAATCGCAGCGGCTAAGCTTGTGCTTGAAGCGGCAGTTAAGGCGGGTGCTCCGGAAGGAATTATTGACTGGATTGATGTTCCGAGCCTTGAAATGACAAATACTGTTATGAAAGAAGCGGATATTATTCTGGCAACCGGCGGCCCGGGAATGGTTAAGGCAGCATATTCAAGCGGAAAGCCTGCACTTGGCGTAGGTGCCGGAAATACGCCTGCCATTATTGATGAAAGTGCAGACGTTCTTTTAGCGGTAAACTCAATCATTCATTCAAAAACTTTTGATAATGGTATGATTTGTGCTTCCGAACAGTCAGTTATCGTTCTTGAAGGCGTTTACAAAGCTGTAAAAGAGGAGTTCGCGGCAAGAGGTTGCTATTTCTTAAATGACGCCGAAACTGAAAAAGTCAGAAAAACAATAATTATCAATGGTGCACTCAATGCAAAGATTGTAGGTCAACCGGCTGCAAAAATTGCTGAGCTTGCAGGTATTACAGTACCAAACGGAACAAAAATTCTTATTGGTGAAGTTGAATCAGTTGAGCTTTCGGAAGAATTTGCTCATGAAAAACTTTCTCCCGTTCTTGCAATGTATAAAGCAAAAAGCTTTAAAGAGGCACTTGATAAGGCAGAAAGACTTGTTGAAGACGGCGGTTTTGGTCATACTTCTTCCATATATCTCAACGAAGTGACAGAAACGGAAAAAATAAACGAATTTGCAAGCCGTATGAAAACTTGCAGAATTTTGGTTAATACTCCTTCTTCGCACGGCGGTATCGGTGACCTTTACAACTTTAAGCTTGCACCGAGTCTCACACTCGGTTGCGGTTCCTGGGGCGGTAACTCGGTATCGGAAAATGTTGGTGTGAAACATCTTATCAATATTAAAACTGTTGCAGAAAGAAGGGAAAATATGCTTTGGTTCCGTGCACCTGAAAAGGTATATATTAAAAAAGGCTGCTTGCCGGTAGCACTCGATGAACTGAAAAATGTAATGGGTAAAAAGAGGGCATTTATCGTAACAGATACATTCCTTTACGAAAATGGTTATACAAAACCGATTACAGATAAGCTTGATGAAATGGGCATTGCACATACAACATTCTTTGATGTTCAGCCTGACCCAACACTCCTTAATGCTAAAAACGGTGCAGCACAGATGGCGGCATTCAAGCCTGACACAATTATAGCTCTTGGCGGCGGCAGTGCTATGGACGCAGCAAAGATTATGTGGGTTTTATATGAACATCCCGAGGCTGACTTTATGGATATGGCAATGAGATTTATTGATATCAGAAAAAGAGTATATACATTCCCAAAGATGGGCGAGAAGGCATACTTTATTGCAATTCCTACATCAGCAGGCACAGGTTCGGAGGTAACTCCGTTTGCAGTTATCACAGATGAACAAACCGGTGTTAAATACCCTCTTGCTGATTATGAGCTTCTTCCTGATATGGCAATCATCGATACTGATTTTCACATGTCAGCTCCGAAAGGCTTGACTGCAGCATCGGGAATTGACGCAGTAACTCACGCAGTAGAAGCTTACGCAGCTATGCTTGCAACCGATTACACAGATGGTCTTGCACTCAAAGCACTCAAAACTATTTTTGAATATCTTCCGAGAGCATATGAAAACGGTCAAACCGATGTGGAAGCAAGAGAAAAAATGGCTAATGCCGCTACAATGGCGGGTATGGCGTTTGCAAATGCTTTTCTCGGAGTGTGTCACTCTATGGCACATAAATTAGGTGCTTTTCATCATTTGCCGCATGGTGTTGCCAATGCTCTTATGATTGAAGAAGTTATTCGTTTTAATGCCTCGGAAACTCCTGCAAAAATGGGAACATTTTCACAGTATGATCATCCGCATACTCTGGCTCGTTATGCTGAAATAGCCGATTATCTTGGTCTTGGCGGCAAGAATGACAACGAAAAGCTTGAAAATCTCATTAAAGCTATTAATGACCTCAAAGTTAAAGTAGGTATCAAAGAGACAATTAAAGATTACGGGGTTGACGAAAAAGACTTCATTGACAGACTTGATGATATGGTCGAGCAGGCTTTCGACGATCAGTGCACAGGTGCAAATCCAAGATATCCTCTCATGGAAGAAATTAAACAGATGTATTTAAACGCTTATTACGGCAAACATTTTGTTGAAAAGGATATGCCCAAAAAAGAAACGAAAAGTAAAAAAGCGTGATTTCGGAACAAGGAGGAAAAGAAATGAAACTTGATAAAGTAATTGCAGTGAGAAATAACAAAACAATTTACCGTGACGGTGATAAGTGTGTTAAAGTGTTTGATACAGAATATTCAAAGGCCGATGTTTTGAATGAAGCCTTAAATCAGGCAAGAATTGAAGAAACGGGCCTTAATATTCCGAAAATTCTTGAAGTAACAATGATTGACGGAAAGTGGGCAATTGTATCTGAATTTATCAGCGGAAAAACACTTGCGCAACTTATGGAAGAAGACACAGGAAAGAAAGATGAATATCTTGAGCTTTTGGTTGACCTTCAGCTTGAAGTACATTCAAAAAAATCTCCGCTTTTAAATAAACTCAAGGATAAAATGAACAGGAAAATCAGTGCGTCGGAATTTGATGCCACCACTCGGTATGAATTGCATACACGTCTGGAAGGTATGCCTAAGCACAATAAGGTTTGCCACGGCGATTTCAATCCTTCCAACATTATTATATCAGAGGATGGTACGCCATATATTTTAGACTGGTCGCACGCAACACAAGGTAATGCGTCGGCAGATGTTGCAAGAACCTATTTGTTGTTCTGCCTTGGCGGTGACGAAGTTGCAGCAAAAAAATATCTTGATTTGTTCTGCAAAAAGAGCAATACGGCAAAACAATATGTGCAGAAGTGGATGCCGATTGTTGCAGCATCACAATCAGTAAAGGGCAATGCAAAAGAACGTGAGTTCCTGACATCCTGGGTTGACGTTGTGGATTACGAATAAAAATAAAAAAATACAGTTGCTATCTTACAACTGTATTTTTTTATTACTTTAATAATATAAGTAACCGCATTTTCGTCATTGATAACATAAGTGTCATTTTATGAAGAAAAATCATATAATGCAATACGACCTTATATGCCATAGTATAGTTTTATTTTATATGGGAGGTTATAATGAATAGAATAAATTTTTTCAATAATAAAAATGATTGTGAAAATGA
>CAZBJD010000108.1:0-4759 GCA_964492155.1 uncultured Eubacteriales bacterium | reverse complement strand
CTTAAATTTTCATTTGTGCTAAAATTCATCTGCAGACATATCATTGAGGGAGGCATATTTATGAATAACCCGCAGAAAAACAATTTTAAAAATTTAAAGATTTGTGATACACACATACATCTTATTTATCCCGAAACTATCAACAGCACCGAAAAAATTTTCCGTGAGGTTAAAGAATATTTCGGTTATGACAGGATTGCACTTATGTGTATGACTACGGGCAGCGGCCACAGAAATCCTGACCCTGCGAACAATGTAAAAGCACTCTATTTAAAAGATAAATTCAACAAAGAAAGTCCCGACAGCACCTTTGTATACGGAAATCCGATATATTATTATGACGAACGCGATACAGCCGACGGCTTGTGTAATCGAGCAAAAGCTCTTTATGATATGGGCGTTGACGGATTTAAGTTTTTAGACGGCAAGCCGTCGTTTCGCAAGAAGCTTGCAAGAAAGCTTTGCGACCCTATTTACGATAAAATGTTTGCCTTTGCGGAGGAAAAGGGTATTCCCGTTAAAATGCATATTGCAGACCCGCCGAAATATTGGGGCCCAAAAGAAGAACAAACCGAGTATGCAATTATGCGCGGTTGGTGGTGCGGCGACGGAACATTTCCTTCATTTCAGGATTTGCACGATGAAGTCTACGGCATTCTGGAAAAGTTCCCCAAGCTTAAATTCTGTGCGGCTCATTGCTTTTATTTAGGTCACGATATCGAGCAGATGACAGAGTTTTTTGAAAAATGGGAAAACACTTCGTTTGACCTTACTCCGGGGCAATTCAATCTTTTGGAATTTACCAAAAAGCCTGATGAATGGAAAGCGTTCTTTAAAAAATACGCTCACAGAATTTTCTTCGGCACAGATACATATAATCAATTTGTTGAAGGCGATGACCTTTCTAAATATGATAATTGCTGGTCTGCTCCCACGGTTGTAAGAAAGGTTCTGGAAAAATCCCCCGAGGAAGCCTTTGATGCTGCAATCGGGCATCTTGTACCTTTAAACCTTGATGATAAAACATTATCCGAGGTATATTTCGGCAGTCACGAAAAGCTTCACCCCAATGCAAGGCCTTTAAACAAAGAATTGATTTTAAACGAATGTAAGAGCCTGCTGAAAGCTATCAAAAACCGCGAATTCAAGCTCAAAGAAGAATTTGAATATCAGCTTGAAACTGACAATTTAGAACAGATAATTAAATATTTTTCGTAAACTAAAAGCACCCTCGGGTGCTTTTGATTATATCAATGATATTATTTCTTTTTTCCTATTTTCTTTTTATTGCCTTGCTCGTCCATAATATAAACATTGTCAAGTGTGTTGGTGACTCCCTGACGGAATTCTTTTATATATTGCTGTCTTAAAGTAACCTGCTCGGCTTTTTCTTCCTCGGTTAAGCCCTCAGCTTTGGACTTTTTTGCAAGAAAGTTTATTCTTTTAAGTAATTCTTCTGTCATAATTTTTGCACTCCATCAAAATCAAATTTGTATGCTTTATATTCCATTACTGTCTCCCGCTTTAACTTCATCAGCTGTTCAGGCAGGTATACAAAACATTTCTTATTCTCGGCTGATAATAATCCTCCTGCGGATTGAGCATATGATGCGAATAAAACATAGATACCCTGTTGTCCAAATCTGCAAGCACGGTTGCACCTGCCGCACCGCCCCATCCGAACTCGCCTATAGAACCGGTTGAGCCTGATGCCGCCTTGTCAATAAGAGTTCTCACTCCAAGTCCGTAGCCGTAGCCTTTAAGCTGCGGCCAGTTGAATTGTTCAAGCTGCACATCGTTTAACTGATTTTCACGAAGCAGACGAATTGAGCTTTCCGCCAGTATTCTCTCGCCGTTAGGACCAACACCGCCATTTGCAAGAGCTGCCACAAATTTTGCATATTCGTTCACCGATGTAACAACGCCGCTTCCGCCGCTATCATACTCGCTCGCCTGATCGCCTCGTGCCTTTCCAACATTTACAAGCGTTCCTCCAAGACTTTTGCTTCCCGCTGACTGAAGCTTAACTATATCACTTTCATCCTCTACCACAAATCTGTATTGCTCTGCCATTTTGTCCAAAACATCGTCATTATGATAGCAGGTTTCTTTCATTCCCAACGGTTCAAACACATTTTCACACATATAATCACGAAACTTTTTCCCGCTGATAACTTCGATTACTGCACCTAAAACATCGTGACTCAAGCCATATCTCCAGCTTTCGCCCGGTTCAAAAGCAAGCGGATCGGAGGCGATACACTTCGCCAAGGTCAAAGTATTCATTTTGCCCTCTGTAAGCTCTGCCGCTTTTTTAAAGCCCTCGGTGCTCCTGTTGTACGTAATTCCCGATGTCATTGTAAACAAGTGGCGCATTGTCATAACATTTTTTGCTTTTACAACGCCATCTTCGGACTGAATATGCAAATCCTTAAACTCAGGGATAAAATCGTACACCGGGTCATCAAGCAAAAAATATCCCTTTTCGTAAAGCTGCAACGCACCTATCACGGTTGCAGGCTTTGAGCAGGAATAAATATTCAAAAGCTTATCTGCTGACATAGGTAGCTTGTTTTCAACATCTGCATAACCCGAGCTATAATTAAAAACCTCTTTGTTATCTACATACACGCTGATACTGTTGCCCGGAATTCTCCACCCGGTAAGTCTGTCCATAAAATCCTTCATATAGCTGAAATTCATATTTTTCTCTCCTCCTGTAAAATATCATTATTTTTTGCAATTACCATCGGGCGATTGAGCCTGTCGAAAATAAAGCTTGAAACAACAACCGCCAGCAAACCCGCTACAAGCTTGCCCACTGTTACCGGCAGTATGAACGAGCTGTCAAAAGCCATAGTGAACGCAAGATGACCTGCAAAAACAAACGCTGCCGATACTGCAAAGGCAGCATTCATCATGATGCCTTTTTTATCCATTTTCCCCATCATTCCGAATGTGGTCATACTGGTAGCCAAAGACGAAATAAATCCTACCGCGGACACTTCGTTAATTCCAATGTGCGTACTTAATTTGCTGATTGGCTTTGACAACAGTCTTGAAACAACTGACATAAGCGGAAAAGCTCCCGTCATTACAATGCTTGCATTGAGGCATATGCGAGCACCTTCTTCTATAGTTTCCAAACCCTTTATTACCTCAAATCCGGTTAAAAATCTGATAATCCCAAGTGCAAGACCTATTGTAATAACCACCTTTATGAAATAACCAAACCCGCTGAATATTTTCACACATACAGTCGGGAACTTAATTAATCCAAATGCTATTACAACCGAAAAAAGCACAAGGGGAAGCAAATCTGTAACAAGAGAAATAAGCGGTATTTTGCATATCAGACCTGCTGCTAAGCAACCAATGGGAATTGTTGTAATTCCGCACAAAAGGCCAAGCAAAAGTTCTTTGTGGTGTTCTCTTTCCACCATACCGAGAGCAACAGGAATTGTAAATGATATTGTGCATCCCATCATAGATGATACAACCAAAGCGTTATATAGCCCTATCTGTTTGTCGTTCGCCACCTCGACGGACAAAGACGCCCCTCCCATATCATTTGCAAAAAGCGATGCAGGTATAATCGACGAATCTATATGTAAGATACTTGAAACAAAGTCAAAAAGAGGTTTTAATATGTCAGCAATGAAAGGTGCTATTATTATCATACCTATCATTGAAAGAGCCATATTTCCAAATAACATAAAACCTTTTTCAAACTCTTTTCCCAAGCCGAAACGATTGTTAAAAATACGATCTACCGCTCCCAGCAAGGAGAAAATTAAAATGATATATGTCAAAACATTCATTTGCGTCCTCCATTTATAACGAAACAGGTTTAAAACCCTGCTTTGTTAAAATATACCGTTCATTAAATCCGCACCGTTTTAAAATCTCTGTTGTATACTCAAATTCACAATCAAGCATTCTTCTGTCATGGCAATCAGATGTTATTACCACACCAAATCCAAGATTTTTTAATTCCTTAATCAAAAAATCAGAGGGGTATGGATTTTTGCGATAGCCCCTTGCTACAGCACCTGTATTCACTTCAAAAAAGGGAATTTTTCCTGCCAAAGCCTCCGCGGCTTTTATTGCAGCATTTTTATATTCGCTGCAGCTTTGGTCAAAGAATTCCACATTATCGCAATGCTTTGTTATTAAATCAAAATGACCGATTATATCAAATTTGCCGTATCGGGGCAATTGGCTGAGTTCTTTATAATATGCTTTTGCATATTCAATTCCGCTACCGGCAAAATGTTCGTCAATTACTTTTTTTACAATTTCTTCGCTGCGATCAAATCCAACATATTGTCCGTCACATAAAAGATAATGAACGGAACCTATAAGGTAGTCATATCCGCTTAAATCAATATCAGAATACATATCAACCTCAAGTCCGCAGAAAATATCGATTTTATCCCGATACTTTTCTTTGAGTAATGCAATATCGTTCTTGTATTCTTCTGTCCCTGCCATTGACATTGAATGCGAAGGTGCATAATGCATATATGAATGTCCCGAAAATCCTATTGATGTAAAGCCCTTGTCTATCGCAGTAAGAATAACTTCTTCGGGAGTATCTGCCCCGTCATCATAGCAAGTGTGGGTATGTAAATTTTGTAAATTCTTCATAAATGCAATCTCCTGATAAATTTTGAATTTATTATATAGAATGGTTTAGATACCACTTAGGCTCCCTTGTGTAAAGGGAGCTGTCAGCGTAGCTGACTGAGGGATTGTT
>CAZBJD010000107.1:0-4771 GCA_964492155.1 uncultured Eubacteriales bacterium | reverse complement strand
TGATGCAAAGATTGCAAACTATAAAGAACATAAATTTATGGGTATTTCTACCAGTGCTGCAAATGGTTTCCAGAGAGCAAGCAATGCTGCTATAGTTGTAAGTTCAGGTCCGTGGGCAACAGAAGATTACACTTATGATAAAAGAAACTGGTTTTCAAGACCCAGCAACCCTTCACTTGCAACTAAAGCAACTATAAGATATGTTGTTGAGCAGGGGGAAGCTGTTGACACAATCAGAACATACAGAGATGGTGTGTTAGTTAAAAATATATACAATCATGCAACAGAAGGCGACTGCTCAAACTACGGAAAAGTGCTTAAAGACTATGTTGGTGAAGGCTATGCAGGTACAGCTACTTCAAGCTACGGCAGCCTTTCTTACCTTTACTCTAAGATATTATCAACCGGTTCAGGCAACACTGCAACTGTTTACATCGACAATATCAAGGTTTACGCAGTAGACCCGATTAACTTTGCAGACGAAAACAACAAGCTTGTTTTTGCTGAAGATGTTGATAAAAACAACTTTAATCCTTCTGTAGGATTTGATATTGAATTTACACAGAGAATTAATGAAAATACACTTAAAAATGCTCTTTCAGTTTCACTCGCAAACGATGCAACAAATGCGGCAATTAATAATGCAATTAAGAAGATTGAGCTTTCAGGCGACGGAAAGTCAGCTCATGTTACACTTAACTTTGGTGCATTAGAGCAGAAAAAATCATATAAAGTATGGCTTGATGATGAATTTACATCAGATGCAGGCGCTATCATGTTTAAGGACCATGATGGTGTTGCACCTGAAGAAGAAATTGTACTTCTTGGTGAATTTAAAACTTGCGAAAAGCTTACTGCTGTAATAAGTGATGCTATTATCACAGGCTACGACAAGGGCGTAGATAAAGTAGTTACAATTACATTTGGCGGCAAGGCGTTAGCAGCAGACGTTGACATAAATAACGCATTTGTTGTTAAAGACGGCGACGAAAACGAAATCCAAGGCCTTGAAGCTACACTTTCAGATGACAGAAAGACAGTTACTCTCCAGCTTAAGGGACTCCAGCTTGGTGACGGTACTCACACAATCGACTCTGTTGACGGTGCGTTATATGATGACAACAACTCACAGGCTACCATATATGTAGAACTTCAGACTGTTGACTTCACTTCAAAAGCAACACCGTACAGCAACAGCATTAACTATGAAGAAGGCACAGAACAGGCTATTGAAGTAGTTCTTTCAACTCCGACTGTAGTAGGAAAAGAAGATATTGCATCATGCTTTGAAGTTAAAGACTCAAACGGTGCAGAAGTTTCAGGCCTTGCTGCTGCACTTTCAGATGACGGAAAGACAATTACTCTCCAGCTTAAAGATTTGGTTCTTGGAGAAGGCGATCACACAATTACATCAACATCGGCTTTGATTGATTCAAGAGGAAGAAAGCTTGGCTTTGAATATAAATTCAAAATCAAAGCATTTACAGGCGGTGTTACATCAGGTTCAGTCATTTGGTACGAACAGGGCACAGATAAAGAAGTTACTATTCTTATGTCGCTTCCTGCAGACGTTACAGATACTTCAAATTGCTTTGTAGTTAAAGACTCAACAGGCAAAACAATCGATGGTCTTACATTTGCAATTTCAGAAGATAAGAGAACTATCACACTCCAGCTTAAAGGACTCGAGCTTGGAATAGGCGACCATACAATCACAGCATCATCAGGTTTGGTTGATTCAAAGGGCAGAGTTTTGGCTGCAAATGCAGCAGATGAAAGTGTACCTTTCAGCTGCAAATTCACAGTTCTTCCTTTTAAAGCAAGCTATAGCGATAAGAAAGAAAACTATGTTGTGGGTGAAGATGAAGCAATCAATATCATCCTTTCATATCCGTTGACAGCGGAAGCTGCAGCAGCTGTTAAGAATGCTTTTGTTGTAACAAATAATCAGGAAACTGCTGTTTCAGGCCTTGGGGTTGAAGTTTCAGAAGACAAACTGACTGTTATTTTGAAGCTTAAAGACCTTGCTATCAATGGCGGAAAATACATAATTAAGGCTCCGAAAGAAGCATTTGTAAATGCTAAGGGAGAAATTATCGACAGTGATATTGAAATCACTCTTACAACTGAAGGCTATACAGAAGAAACTGTTGAAAACAGCGGTGTTATTACCGAATCTGTTCCAAGCGGCGGATTTGAATCCAGCATTTTAATTGACGAAAACTTTGACAGCTATGAAGCCAATGTAAACTGGCTCACAGCTCCTGCATTCACACCTGAAGTATTTGTTGTTTCTTCTTCTGAAAACGGCAAAAACTTAAAAGACTCTCAAATTATGATTGTTGCAGATCCAAAACCGAGTGCAGATAATCCTAATAACAAAGTGCTCAAATACAAAACAGACGTTTATAATACAAACAATGAAAAGATCGCAGGTAAAGAAACATATCATACAATTTTAAGAAAACTGGATAGCGGAGATGCATCAAAGGCGTATGATACTACAGATACAGTTAAACTTATTGCTTTGAGCACAAGAGTTTATATTGAAGATATAAGCGGTTCTCCGGGAGATTCAAACAATGATACAGCCAGCGATACAAAGGATGTTTGCTATATTATTTCCGCATCATCCGATAACAACGGAAGCCCGATAGGAAAATCAAACTACAGAAAGAACGGCTATGCTTCATATACTTCGGGCAATGGCAGCGGTACCGATACTATAAAGGGTGCTTTGTCATCAAATGAATGGCATGATGTTGTATTCGTATACAGCAATTATCCTAACGCATCAGGCGCGAATATGGCAGGTTATGCAGTTTATATTGACGGCACAAGAATTTCTCAAACTAAAGTCGGCGATGCAGTTGCAGCTGATTTTAAAACAATCGGCGGTATAATGGCAAGACTTGTTCCCACATCAGGCGGTTCAGGCGGAATCACAGTTTATTACGACGACTGGAAGCTTGAAGAAAGATATGCTTTGTTGACAAATGTTAGCATTTCTTCTGCAAATGTCAAAGAAGATGAAAATATTAAGATTTCATTTACAAATGAACTTATTGAGGAGTCAATTAATGCTATTGTAAGCAATAACCTTGTTACAGTAACAGATGCAGAAGGTAACAGCGTAGAAGTTACAGTTACAGCTGCAGCAGATAACAAAAATGAACTTAATGTTGTTCCGAGATTTGGTCTTAAGCATGGAACAGACTACGTAATTCAGCTTCCTGCTACATATGTTGTAAAAGTTGGAAGTAAGGATGTAGAAAAAGCTATTTATGATGACTTCGGTAATCAGTATGGAGGATTTGTCTATAACTTTGCAACCGAAAAGTCTGAAAGTGTAGCTATTGCATTTAATAGTAATACATTAGCTCTCAATGCTTCTGTTTTAGAAGAATCTACCAACATCACTTATGCTATGAAGCTTGATGATGAAGTTTACGGAAAAGAACTTGTAGCAGCAGTTGCAACGTTCGGAGAAGATAATGAGCTTTTAGGTATCGAGTATAAGCCAGTACCGGTTGATTATGATCCGGCAACTGATACTGTAGACTTTGATTTTGAATCTAAGAAAGGTGCTAAGTATGTTAAACTTTATATCTGGGAAAAACAGGATAACGGTACATTAAATCTTTTACATGTTCCGGATGTAATTACCAGTAAATAAGTTAGGAGGATTATAGCATGAAAAGAATACTTACATTATTAATTGCACTTTGCTTGATTGTGTCAGTATGCTCAATGCCGGTAGCGGCAGCTGCGGTTGAAGGTCAGCTTAATATTAAAATAGCAGATCCGACAAAGGCTTTACTTTCAGTATCAGGTAAAATTGTTGCCGAAGAAGGCAGTATAGTTACAGAGAATGAGCACGTAACAATTACCGTGCTTCCCGATGAAAATACAATGGCAGAGGTGTTAGCAGGTACTGCTAACCCTGTTGCCATGGTTACAACAGGAGTTGCATCAGGTGTTGTATCAAATGAAAGTAATGCAGGCACATTTGCTGAAACATTGCGTTTTAATGCAACACTTCCAAGCGGTACATATGATTTTTACGTTATGTATAACAGCGTAACATCAGGACCTTTTGAATATGAGTTCTTTAACCTGGACTATGTTGCAACTGTTATCAGAAATATTGGAAATGGTACAACCGCAACAGAAAATATTGTTACTTCACTCGATACAGTTAAAACAAGCAGCGGCGTTGATGTATCAGCAGAATTCCCTGAAGGAATGGAAAGAAACTTGTTTGTTTTCAGAACTAATCTGGAAAGAGGCAGACTTACAGATGCTGACAATGCAAAGCTTTTGTCAAGCTTTAATGATTTGGTTGACAAAATCAAGAAAGAAATTGAGTTTGTAAACAATGTTAACGCTGTTACATATTACGGCGATTTCGTTGCACTTTTTGAAGAAATTGATAAGGTTGAAAATACTACGGTTAACTTTGATTTTGCTGCATATAATGCACTCAGCGACTCGCAGAAGGCAGCAGTTGGTGATAGTTTCCTGAAAAAAATAGTTACTAACAATGAAAAATTTGCTAATGGCGATGAAATCAAAGCTTTCTTTAATGCTTCTGTTGCTTCTGCTTCAAACAATGTTACAACAGACGGCAATGTATCAAGCGGAACTGCATCAGGCGGCGGTGGCGGTGTTGTACCTGTTCCGAGCACAGATGGCGATTCAAGAGAATGGCCTTCTGTAATGGACGATAATTCAGCTAATACAACAACTGCAACATTTACAGATATTGCAA
>CAZBJD010000106.1:0-4859 GCA_964492155.1 uncultured Eubacteriales bacterium | reverse complement strand
GAACCGCCCCTACGATTTTGAATATTTATACAAAGAAAATGATTATTGAGACAGCCCCTTATTTTGGAGCTGGTAATGCGACTTGAACGCACGACCCCTTCATTACGAGTGAAGTGCTCTACCGACTGAGCTATACCAGCAAATATAAGTGCTTTTTTAAAACACTTAAAGATTAAATAACGGTTTTCACGTTAAGTGAAAACCGCAACTTGCAATCGGTAAAGGCTAATCAGGAGATTAACCTTTAAAATTTTAATTACATAGCTCTTGTAACTTTTCCCGAACGCAAACATCTTGTGCAAACGTTAACAGTCTTTGTTGTACCATTAACAACAGCTTTAACCTTTCTGATGTTGGGTTTCCAAGCTCTGTTTGTTCTGATGTGTGAGTGAGAAATATTTATTCCGAATACAACGCCTTTTCCGCAGATATCGCACTTTGCCATGTATGATACACCTCCTTGAAAATCCGTACAAATATAAAGTACAATCTATTGTAACACAAAAAAATATAAAATGCAAGTGATTTTTTGTTTTTTAGTAAATTTTTTTATCTGATGTCAGTATTTGTTGATTTTTGAAACAGTATGTGATAAAATTTTTAGCATTATGTAATATAAAGGAGGGTAATTTATGGCGAGAAGATATTTGTGCTGTGCAGTAGGTACGTTGGCGGCGGGCGTTGTTATTTTTGATGCTTCCGTTAACCGGTTTTGGATTGTTTTCGGATTGCTTTTTCTTGCAGGCTTGTTCTTACTGATAAAGTCAAGAAGAATTTACTGTATAATTCTCGCCTTAATGCTTTTAATCGGCGGTGTTTACGGGGATTATACACAAAACGCTTATAAAAGTTCGCCGATTTACCAATATACAGATAACCCTTGCAGCGGTAAAATGTTCGTAACAGGGGTAAAAACAAAAGATGAAAAGTTTGTAACGGTTTATGCAACCGTCACGGAGGTTGAAGGTATAAAAGTGTCGGAGCCTGTGCTTTTTACGATATATAATTTAAGTGATATTAAGGTGAATACCGTTATAGAATTTAATGAGCTTAAATTCAGTATTCCCGAAGGTGCAAGAAACAGGGGAGGCTTTGATTATAACCGCTATTTGAAAAGCAAAGGGATTTATTTTACCGCTTTCAGCGACAGAGCAAAGCTGACTGCAAAAGGAGAAGACGGATTTTTCCTTTTAAGATATTGCAGAACATTTAAGCAACAGGTTGACTATAAGTGTGCCGAGATTTTTGGAGGAAGCTATGCCGCACAAATGATGCCTGCAATATTAGTGGGTAATGATATATCGCTTTCCAATGAAATTGAAGATTTGTTCAGCGCAGCCGGAATAACTCACATTCTGGTGGCTTCGGGTATGCACGTATCGGTTGTTTTACTTATATGTTCAATACTGCTATATCCTTTAAACAAACGCAGACGGCTTTACAATATCCTTTCGGGATTTGTTGTTGTGGCATTTGCAATGGTAGTAGGTTTTCATCCGTCTATAATGCGAGCAGTAATTTCATATTTTATATATTTGTTCGCAAGATATGCTTTAAGAAGTGCCGACCCGGTAACCGTGTTGTTCGAGAGTATGGGAATAATTCTTTTGATAAATCCTCTCAGTATTTACAATTTGAGTTTTCAGCTTTCTTTTTCGGCTTTGTTTGGAATATTGACGCTGACTCCGCACATAATCAGGCGTTTTAAGTGGCTTGTGCAACTGCCCCGCATTGCATTTAAGCTGCCATCAAAACTCGGAAGATGTGTAATGCGGGTATATAATATAGCACTTAGTGCTGCAGCAATGTCGGTTGCGGCACAATTAGGAGTTTTACCCGTTATGGTATCGGCTTTTAACGGTACGGCAATTATGGCGGTGCCGGTAAATATAATGGTAACATTTCTTACTCCTGTTGTTTACGGAGCGGGAATTATAGCAACCGTTACGGGACTCGAACCTTTTGTTACAGTTACAAAACTTATTTGTGATTTCTTTGTGTGGGGAGCCGAATGTACGGCGGCTATTCCCGGGAACAATATGAGTCTGCCGTCGTCTGATTTAATAACTGTTGCGTGTCTGCTTTTTTCACTTTTTTGTCTTTTAAGATGCAAGAGCAAGAAATTTGCAAGATATTTTGAAATATCAACGGCGATTTGTTATATTATGGTACTTGTCGGCTGCGTACAAAGTTCATATATTCCGAAGGACAAAATAGAAGTAAACTTTCTGAATGTGGAACAAGGCGACTGTGCAGTAATAAGACTTCACGATTATAAGACAGTTGTATTAGATACGGGCACGGAAAATATGTGTGCTTTTGAGGTGGTTTCATATTTGCAGAGATTGGGAACAGACAAAATTGACGCTTTGATTTTGTCGCATAACGATAATGACCATGCAGGCGGAGCACAGCTTTTAGATACAAAAATCGGAGTGGAAAAAGTAATTACAAGTAAGCAGCATCAAATCGATTTTGATGGTGCGGAGCATATAACTTTAAGCAGCGGTGATGAATTTAATATGGGAAATGCACGGTTTACTGTGCTTAATCCGGAAGAAAATTCCGGGGAAATAAGTGATAATGAGTCATCACTTGTGTTAAGACTTGATTTTGGAGAAAGCTCGTTTTTATTTACCGGAGATGTAACAGCGGCAATTGAGAGAAGACTTGAAAATGTTGATGCCGATGTACTTAAGGTTTCTCATCATGGCTCAAAAAGTGCAAGCTCGGAATCATTTCTTAAAAGAGTTACCCCGATGTATTCGGTGATTTCGGTAGGGAAAGATAATTCATACGGACATCCTGATGAAAACGTTATTGAAAGACTTCAGGAAAATTCTGTAAGAATTTTAAGAACGGATGAAGATTATACCATTACATTTGTTGCTGACTTAAAGGGCGGTTTTTCATTGACAAAAGGTCTTTAAGGCAATATAATTGATGTAGGAAGTGATTAAAATGAAAATTTATAAAAATATCTCTGAGTTGATTGGAAAAACTCCGTTGATGGAGCTTTCCAATTACAATAATTCGAATGCAACAATCCTTGCAAAACTTGAATATTTTAATCCTGCAGGAAGCGTTAAGGACAGAGTTGCATCTAAAATGATTGAGGATGCCGAAGAAAGCGGGCTTTTAAAACAGGGGTCTGTTATCATTGAGCCTACAAGCGGGAATACAGGTATAGGTCTTGCGGCGGTTGCGGCATCAAAGGGCTATAAGGTTGTTTTGACTATGCCTGAAACAATGAGCATAGAGAGAAGGAAACTTCTTTCGGCATACGGTGCGGAAATCGTTCTTACAGACGGAGCAAAAGGGATGAACGGAGCAATTGAAAAAGCAAACGAGCTTGCAAAAACAATTCCGAACAGCTTTGTGACAGGACAGTTTGTAAATCCTGCAAATCCAAAGGCTCACAGAGAGTCTACAGGTCCTGAAATTTGGGAGGATACCGACGGCAGGATTGATATTTTTATTGCCGGTGTGGGCACAGGCGGAACAATCACGGGTACGGGCGAGTATCTGAAATCAAAAAATCCCAACATTAAAATTGTCGCTGTTGAACCTTATGATTCGCCGTATCTGACAGAGGGCAGAGCGGGAGCACACGGGTTGCAGGGAATAGGAGCAGGTTTTGTTCCTGAAATTTTAAATACAAATATTTATGATGAAATTATAACTGTTAAAACCCCGGAGGCGTATAGTGCAAGTAAAGCATTGGCAACAAAGGAAGGGTTGCTTGCGGGCATCACCTCGGGAGCGGCACTTCACGCAGCGACGGTTATCGCAAATCGCGATGAAAATAAAGGAAAAGTGATAGTGGCACTTCTTCCCGATACAGGTGACCGCTATCTTTCCACAGCTATGTTTGATTAACGGTCGTTTCTTGACTTTATTTGTCAGGTGTGATAAAATTTAAATGTGAAAGGTGGCGATAGCTTGAGTAAGAAAATTCTTGTTGTTGATGACGAACAGGCAATTGTCGATATTTTAAAATTTAATCTTTCAAGAGAGGGTTACGAGGTTGTTGAATGTTATGACGGAAGGTCAGGCTATGAAAAAGCCTTAAGTGAAAACCCCGACTTGATTTTGCTTGACGTAATGCTTCCCGAAATGGATGGGTTTGAAGTTTGTAAAAAACTCAGAAATGAGATTTCAACACCTATTATTATGATTACTGCAAGAACAGAAGAAATTGATAAAGTTCTTGGTCTTGAACTTGGTGCTGATGACTATATAACAAAACCTTTCGGAGTAAGAGAGCTTATGGCACGTGTTAAAGCCAATTTGAGAAGAACGGCTGTCGGACAGACAAATTCGGGCAATTCAAATACACTTACATTCGGTGAACTTTCCATTGATTTTGAAAGCTACGAAGTGAAAAAAGGCGGCAAAGAGCTTGAACTTACCACAAGAGAGTTTGAACTTTTGAAATTTTTGTCAGCAGTTCCGGGTAAAATTTTTTCCCGCGAAACACTCCTTGAAAAGGTGTGGGGATATGAGTATTACGGTGACGGCAGAACAGTAGATGTTACAGTCAGACGTCTTCGTGAAAAGCTTGAAGAAAATCCTGCGGAACCGCAGTACATAGTAACAAAACGCGGTGTTGGTTATTACTTTAATAAGCAATCCAAATAAAAAAATAAAATTTTGGTATAAAGGCTTGACATTTCACATAATATATGATATACTGATAAAGCTGTGAAAGGCAAGCTTATATATCGCGGGGTAGAGCAGTTCGGTAGCTCGTCGGGCTCATAACCCGAAGGTCAGTGGTTCAAATCCGCTCCCCGCAACCATGAAAAAAGACTATTCTTCGGAATAGTCTTTTTTCAGTTATATTTGTTCCTTGCGGA
>CAZBJD010000105.1:0-4906 GCA_964492155.1 uncultured Eubacteriales bacterium | reverse complement strand
CCTCCCCTGTGTAAGGGGAGGTGGGTTTGCGAAGCAAACTCGGAGGGGTTGTAACCATCCCCTCCCAAAAAATAAATAAAAGCTATTGACAATTCTTCCAAATTGATGTAAACTGTATCTTAGGGTAGGCTATATATAGCCTATATTATTTTCAGATTATATCCTTTTATATATTTTGAAAGTAAAAAGAGCTGCGCGTTTTACAAGGGCGAGATAAGTAGAAAGTGCGTAGCTCGCCCCCTCTGGATTTTAATGATTTTGGAAGTGCTTTTCAGCCAAAGATAATGCCCTTTCCGCGGCAGAAAGCAATGAAAAAATCTTAAAATATATTGCATTTTTAGAGCGACAAAACAAAAAAATTAAAAAAGGGGAAAAAAACAGTGAGAAATTTAAAGAAATTATTATCTGTTATCCTTGCGGTTATGATGGTTGTGTCAGTAATGCCTGCAGGCTTGGTTTTTGCCGAAGATGCAGTAACTGCAACAACACCTGACATTCCCGAAGGTGCAACTTTAATTTTCTATGAAGATTTTGAATCAGGTTATACATCTGGTACAACAAACCTTCTTTCTTCCAGTGCAACATCAGTTGAAATTACTAATTCCGAAACCGGCAAAAAGACTATGTTGTTCAATTATGCTGACACTTCAATGGAAGAGGTTACTATTGATGCCGGTCCTGAAGCGTTTAACACTACTAAAGTGTTAAAAATCAAAACAACAAATCCAACCGCTATGAATGGCAGAATTTATTTGGCAGGTGGTGATAATATCAGCACTACAGATTCTTCTTCATCATACTATGGCAAGCAGATTGTTGTTGAATTTGATACTATGATCGTGGGTGCAAATGGTCCTAATGATAATCCGTTTATGCAGCTCAGACCAAGTGCCGGCACAAGTAATACAACACCTGTATTCTTAGATTATACCGCTTCGAATGTTCAGTTCAGACAGGGTTCGTATGCAACTTCTTCATCAGAACAATACCAAAAAGACTGGTATACGGTAAGTAAGTCTACACTGCTCACAAAAAGCCACACAATTAAATATGTTGTTGATCAGAATATGACAGATTTTGACAGTACCAGATTCTATTATGATGGTACATTAGTTACAAAAGCAGCTTCTGTATCAACAGACTGGAACAGCGGCAGAGTGTTCAAAGACTTTATTGCAAACGGATATGCCTTTGCTGTAAATGGTTATAACACAACGAGCAGCAAGGGAACCGGCTTACAGACCTCATTTAGTTATGGTGACTTCGGTGCATTGTATACTCAGATTCAGGCAAAAAAAGATGCTTCAGAAGTGACAGTATATATTGACAACATCAAAGTTTATGCAATAGACCCGATTACTTTCACAGGTCTTAACAAAAACGAAGGCGTTAACCTTGAAACAGGTGTTGTGGCTAACTTCAGCCAGCCTTTCAATGCAACAACAGATACTTTTGCAGTATCTTTAGCATCAGACGAAACAAACGCTTGGATTGACGGTGCAGTTTCAGCTGTTACTATGTCAGCAGACAAAAAGTCCGCAACAATTAAGTTTGATACTTCTAAATTAGGCGATAATAAAGCATTCAAGCTCTGGGTTGCTGAAGACTTAACATCAGAAGCAGGCGCTATTTACTACAAAGACTTAGATGGTGTTAAGGAAGGCGAAGAATATGTTGAATTAGACGAATTCGTAACATACGAAAGAGTTAGCATTGTAGAAGCTCCTGAATCAATCAAAAATTTGATTCCTTCAGACCCAAGAACATTTGACATCAAGTTGTCAGGTGCAGTTACAACAGTTACTGCAAAGCTCGGCGAAAATGATGTTAACTGTGCTCTTTATGACGACAACAAAACAATCAGATTAAGCTTTACAGACGTTGAAGCAGGTAACTTGGTTGTTACAGCAACCTATGCAGACGACCAGACAGTTACAGCTACAATTCCTGTTACAGTTGCAACAGGGATTAAAGGTACGGAACTTATCAAAGATGACCTCAGCGGACTTGCAGTAGACACAAATCTTTTGAAAGACGCTACGGGAACGACATATTACAATGGTAACTTTGCTTTCACACATGCAAAGCAGGTAGTTGATGCAATTGCATTTGATGCTGAAGGCAGCGCAGATAAAGCGGAAGTAGTTGCTGACCCTGATTCAAAAAATAAACAGGGTAACGTACTTAAAATTACAAATGGTACACAGGGTAACAGACTTTCAGTAAACAGACTTTATGACGGCACAAATAAAAAAGCATATAGTGCAAGAGGTAAAGTTTTGGTTGTAGAATCAAAATATTACCTGCCTGATACTTATACATTTGCGAGCAACGACTATGCTAACTATAATGCGTTAGCAGCTAACGCGTCGGGAACTTCACCATCTGCTTACCAAAGACTTTCAGGCTCAAATGTTCTTTATATTGGACAGGGTCAGTGGAATGCTTATCCGGGTGCTTCAGGTGGATTGGGTATCGATGGTGTATACAGCCGTGCAGAAGGTAAACACACACTTCCACTCGGCGAATGGGTTACAATCACAAACGTTTACGATATGGTAAAAGATGCTACAACTACAAGACCTGATACTGTGAGAACATACATTAATGGTGAACTCTATGGTGCAACACTTAAAGGTACAGACGCTCCGACAGATTTAGTTTACGACTTGTTCCCTGAAAGCTATGAAGGTGAATATAAATATAATGCAAACACAGGAGAGTTGACAGGCACCTTAGCGCGTACCGGCAAAACTGTTTCGGCATCAACATACTCAGGCCTTTATGGTATTTTATCAAGAACTAACATTCCTGCAGACGGTGCCGCATACGTATACTATGTAGACGATTACTATGCATACACAGCTGACGACTTTACTGCTTCAGTTGTTGGCGATACCGCAACATACACACCAAACCAGACAGTTAAAATCGTATTTAACAGCCAGGTTGAACAAGCTCAGCTTTCAAATCTTTATGTTGTAAATAAAGCAACAGGCGCTAAAGTTGAAGATGCGACATTTACACTCGCAAGCGGCGGCTACAGAGTAGACGTTCAGCTTCCTGCATCAGTTTCAAAAGACGAAGTTTACACAGTTGTTGCTCCTACAACATTCCACGATGTTACATATCAGCCGCTCGTTAATAATAGAGACTGGACATTCGATATTACAATCGGTGACTATATTACATTAAAGGGTGAAGTTTCAACAAATGCTATCACAGATTTTGACAGCGGCAAAACAACAAAAGCAACTGCAACATTCTCAAAAGAAATTGCAGGCGTAAATGGTATCACAGTTGCAGATGATGAAGGCAATGCTGTTACAGAAGGCTGGTCAGCTTCTCTTGCATCAGACTTAAAGTCAGTTACACTTGACTTTACCAATCTTGAAACTGCAAACTACACAGTTTCATTTGCAGGCGTTACTGCTGCAGATGGCGACGAAATCGTAAATGCCGATGAGCTCGAAATCACAATCACAGCAAGAGTTAAAAAGATTATGCTCGTAGATGAAGATTTTGAAGATGGATATACTGTTGACCAGGATTGGCTTGTAACAGCTCCTGACAGCACAAAGTGGGGCATTAACTATAACGGAACTCTTGCAGATGCAGATTTTATCGGCGTAACAGCGGCTCCTGAAGGTGCAACAAATATCACAGGCAAGGCACTTCGTTTTTACAACCCCGGCAAGGATAAGTATTTGTTCGCAAAGGCGCTTATCAACGGCGGAGCTGGTATTGACGTTGAAACCGAATATCCGGGCAAGATTATGGTAATTGAAGGTAACATCTGGGTTAACTATCTTAAAGATGGTACAAGAGTATTCCAGCCATCACTTAATGCTGCGGCTACTAATACCTCAACCCTTTATTCTATGAAGATGAGCAACGCAACAAAAATTAAGTTTGAAGGTAGCTATTACCAGACAGGCAATGTCGCATACACTTCGGCTTCAACGGCACAGAATGCTGCGTATAGTGAAATTGCTGTGGCTCAGGATGGAAAAATCATGATGACAATTGATGAAAATGGTGTACTTGATACAGCTAAGCTCTTTTCAGATGGTAAGCAGTTCTCATCAAATGAACTTACATGGCTGACAGACCATGCTTTGTATGGTGACAAGAACTATGATTTCCAGGCACTGAGCGGCTACGGTCTTGCAAGAAATAGTGCTACAAATATCGGCAAAATCTACGGTGCAAACTTCTACGCATTGAACGCTGATATTTACGTGGATAACATTAAAGTTTATCTTGTAGACAGATTTGAAATTGAAAGTGTTGAAGGGGCATCAGATGCATTTAATGCAGCAAAGAATGTTGTTAAGTTCAACTTTACAAATAAGGTTTCAAGCGAAGATGCTGCAAAAGCAGCCTTTGAGCTTTATGATTCAACAGGCAATTATGCAGGAGATGTTTTGGACATTTCTGTTGAAGAAGGCGGCTACCAGGTAGTTGTTGATATAGATGAAACCTTGGTTACAAATGGCGAAAGCTATACAATCAAGGTTAGTCAGGAGCTTCAAGACGAATTTGGCGTAAGCATTGCTCCTGAGTACAAATTCTATGAATACAAATCAACAGGCGGTTCCGGTACAACCGGCAACTATGAATACACTTGGAAAGCAGATGGTGCAGGTACTGTAACTGCATTTAACCCGCTTATTCCTGATCAGTCAAAACCATTCTATGGTACTACCACAGCAAGCTGGTATGCTACAAAGGATGAAGCTACTGCAGACGGAAATAGCACAGTTTCTGACCGCCGCGGTTCTGACTTTACTGCAAATGCTTATATCTACGACAGAGAGGCAATGAACATTGAAGTTGGAATTACGCTTACCAAGTCAACAAGCCTTTATGCTGAAGCAACAGCGGCTAACGTTGATGGCACAAA
>CAZBJD010000104.1:0-5090 GCA_964492155.1 uncultured Eubacteriales bacterium | reverse complement strand
GTAAGAGGTGTACTCTTAAGGACAGTGATATTAAAGGCTGAACGAAATCAATCGTTCAGCCTTTTGTCGTATGGGCGATTTACGAATCGCCCATACAATACCATCGTTCTGTTGTTGATAAAATGGCGGGATTTTTGAAAATGAATGTGTCAAAGAAAATTTATGATACATACCCTGATAAAATATGGCAAAGGCATTTGTACCTCATTCATTCTCTTATCTTTCCCGGGGTTATTCCCCTCACCTTTTTAAAATGCTTGTAAAAAAGTGCTTTATCGGTATACCCGCAGCGGGAATAAATTTCCTCAATCGTCATATCGGTTTCAACCAGAAGCTTTGCCGCACTGTCAACACGTCGCCTGATTATGTAATCCGAAAGAGTGATGTCGTAGCATTCCTTGAAAATCTTACTGAAATAGGTAGGATTGTAAAAGCAGCGGCGGCTCAAATCGTCAAGAGAGATTTTTTCGTTGTAGTGCTGATCAATGTAGTCAATAATCTCAATTGGGATTTTAATTTTCTGGGTGTTGCCCAGCCCCTCTGCCATTTTTCTGAAAATAAAAATCAAAAACGCACTCAAAAGCCCTTTTATAACATCAATGTAGTTTGATTTTTTCTGCCTGTATTCGTTATACATCAGCGAAATAATCGCTTCTATTTTATCTGTTTCGGACTCGTCAAACGAAACGGCGGACATATTTGTGTCAATCTCGCTTAACTCATTGAAAGTGGAAAGGGAAAGCATTTCAAAGGCGTTTTCGGAATTTTTAAGACTTTTACTGAAAAGTCCCGGTTCAATCATAACGTTATAATAGCAACATTCGCCGATATTTTTGATTTCATGCACCTGCTTATAATTGATAAACAACAGGTTTCCGCGTTTTATATTATAGCTTTTTCCGTCAATAAACTGAAGGCTGTGACCGCTTGTGCAAAACATAATCTCCACAAATTCGTGGGTGTGAGGCAGGCAGTCTGCCTTTGACGTGTTATACATAATATTTACATCGCATTGGTCGGTGTAGCCTTTTTTGGTAAATTTCAGCATTGTTCTTTATATGCCTTCAGTGCCTGTGCAAGCTGATCGGGGCAGGAAGTGTTTTTAAAGCCGCATTTAATATTTTCGCAGCGTGCAATAATTTCGTCGATATCCATACCCTCAACAAGCGAAGCAACGCCCTGAGTATTTCCCGAGCAGCCGCCCGTAAATTTTACATTTTTAATTTTGTTGTCCTCTACCTCAAAATCAATTGCGGCAGAGCACACTCCTTTTGTCATATAACGCATAATCGCACCTCTTAAAGTTATTTTTTTAATTGCTTAAGTGCTGTTTCAACTGCCCCTAAAGCATTTCCAAATTCAAAATCCTCTTTTGTTTCATTTTTTAAACTCCAAAGCTGAACTGAGGTTTTTACAATTTTCACTTTCTTCTAAATATATCTTTCTATTTTCACAAAAATTCTTTCTTTGCGGCTTAAATTGCCTACTTCCTTTAAAAATGCTTTACCCTTGCCGCGGAGAGTTAATTTATCTCCCTCTTTTACGGTAAAATCTGATTTTAATACATTTTTATCGTTAACAAAAACCCTTGATGCGTTTATAAAATCCTTTGCCGAGGTTCTTGAAATGCCGAAGGCAAGGGAAATTACGCTGTCAAGCCTTAGAGTTTTTATTGTTCCCGAGATTTCTTTTATCTGCTTTTGGGGGCTTTCAAGCTCCGAAAGCGGTTGTTGCTCAAAGCAAAGACGCACCTTCCCGGCACGGAGAAAATTCTGAATAACAAACTGCACGATTTCTTTTTTTGCTACTATCTGCACATTTTTTTCGGAAATTAAAATATCGCCGATTAAGCTGCGGTCAATTCCAAGGCTCATTAAAGAGCCCAGCACCTCGCGGTGTGTAAGAGGTGCAGTTATTTTTGAACACAAAATACAAATATCGTTATATTCAGGCTCTGCCCCATCGGGCAAAAAGTAAACAACCTTTCGCTCGGCATCTGAAAATCCGCCGAAAAAGTGAAGTGAGCAGTTAAAATATTTCTGATTGTTTTCTATCACTGACGCACGGTTTAAATCCAAAAATCCGCCTGATAAAACAATTCCTCTTTCGTTTGCACGGAAGTCTATATCAAGAAGATGGGAAACTAAAACCTTATCGTCTTTTTCCGAGGCTATTTTATCAATCAGTTCACGTTTATTCATCAGACGTCTTTTTACCCCTCAGCACATCATACTGAACATACTTATATTCAATTGCCATATCGTGCAGCTTTTCTTCGGACTGGCTTATGGTAACATTGTTTTTGTCCTGAATTGTGTAAGGACTGTAAACAGGGTATTCTGCGTAGAAATTATCAATCAAAGAGTAATACCACGGTGTGTTTGAAAGCCCCGAAAGCTTGTAAACCGAAAGACCTAAATTTGCAGGGCTGATGGGGCTTGCGAAATCTGACAGGTCAACGTTGTAATTTGCCCACACGATATAAGGTGTTTCGTGAAGCTCGGGATAATCGTCTGCGTTGAATTTATCGCCCGCAAGCTCAATGTAGCCTGAGTCAATAAATGTACTTCCCTGAGTTCCCAGAAGGGGCAGATGGTCGCCGTACATAACAATAATTGTAGGCTCGTCAACCTTTCTGAAATAATCAACAAGCGCGGCAAAAGCAACGTCGGAATCAAATACACCCTGGGTAAATTCACGTACTCCCAAAAGGTCTTCATCCGACAAAAGCTCGTTTTCCACTATAATATCATAGCTTGGATAACGTTGCCAGGTGTATGCTCCGTGGTTTTGCATTGTAACCGCGTATTCAAAAATTCTGTCTTTTCCCTTGTTTTCAAATGCACTTATCAGCTGACGTGTAACCTCCATATCGCCGATGTAATATCCTTTGATTTCGGGATTTTCAAGGTCTTCATCTCCTAAAAAAGTATCAAAGCCCAAAAGAGGATATGCCTTGTTGCGGCCGTAGAAATTCTTTTTGTAGGTGTGCACTGCAAAGGTTTCGTAGCCGTTATCCCTGTAGCTTGAAACTATGGAAGATGTAGGCCTGTTAACCGCCTGAATGAAGGGATAAACACTTGCGGGCAGGAAATTGGTGGAAAGACCCGTTAAAAATTCAAATTCCGGCATACATGTGCCGCCGCCGAATACCGGGCTTATAAATGTTCCCAGCTTACCGTTTTTCTCGCTGCCGATTTTTCTGATGTTCTTCATAGGGTCCTCGGAAAATGAGGTGTTTGAAAGACGCGTAACGTCCCAGAGTGCTTCGTTCTGAATTGCGATAACATTGGGGCGTACACCGCCGATTTGAAAATGGTCTTGGTTTTCCGATTTGATTTCTTTGATTATTTCCGCACTGTATCCCTCGGGCTTTTCAAAACGCAGCTCCCCTATTCTGGGGAAAAATGTGAGAATAAGACCGTTTGCGTAAAAATCTGCCTGGGGATTAAAAGCTGCAATCTGAATATCCAGCTTTTGAAAAACCCTGTATTTCACAATTCTGTTAAAGCACATTGCATAGGTTCCTGCAGAAAAAAGCATTATTACTGCCAGCGACAGAGCAATTCTGGGGATTAAATTTATTTTTGTTTTATGAGCTTTTCTTCTTCTGAAGAAAAATATTACGGAAAATATCGCAAAAAGAAGCGAAATTACACATTGGGCAAGCAACGGAATTTCAACAAATGTGGAAATTTCGTTCATATTGTCAATTAAAAAAAGGTCGGAAGGCAGAAGCGGGTCACCTGTGATTTTAAGCATAACTTCGGTAATAAATCCCATTATATAAAATATTACCGTCTGAATGGTATGAACTGCCGCAAGATTTGGAATAATAACCAATAAAACTCCCTGCGAAAGAAGTATAAACACATAGGAAATAAGCCATTTTAACAAAAACATCGGAGTTCCGAAAAACTGCGGATATCCTGTAAAATGAGAAAGATGCATTATTTCAATTGTAATAAGAACAAAAAGCGGTGCAAGGAAAAACCCTAAAAAGTCGATTTTATTTTTCTTTTTTTCAGGCTTTGACGCGGAAAAAATTTCCTCTGCCTGCTCTTTTAATCCGTTCATAAGACGCAATTCCTCCTTATCGGTAGATACTAATTTGTATTTTATCATAAAAATGCGTTATTTTCAACAAAAAACAACAATATATTTTTGACATTGAATTTAATTTGTGATATTATTTTAATAAAGACAATATTTAAGAGGTTGCAATGAAGAAAAAAGTAAGTAAACTGAAAACTGCTGCAATTATACTTGTGCTTTTGGTGTGCCTCGCACTTACAATTACACTTATTCCTATTTTTGCATCTTACAATGACTCGGGGCGGCTTGTAAGCTACATCGAAAGTTTTGGTGTATGGGGTGCGTTTGTTCTTCTGGGAATTCAGATTTTTCAAATTGTTTTTGCACTTATCCCCGGGGAGCTTGTGGAATTTACAGCCGGTGCACTTTATAAGACTTTTTTAGGTACGGTAATATGTCTTGCAGGCGTTGTCATCGGTGAAATTTTGGTATTTATGCTTGTAAAGTGGTTTGGAAAACGCTTTGCGGACAAAATGGTTTCGCCTAAAGAATTTAAAAAATTAACTTTTTTAAATGATGAAAAAAAACTGGAATATTTTATATTTGTATTGTTTTTCGTTCCGGGAACACCTAAAGATGTTCTTACATATTTTATGCCTATGACCAAAATTGATGTAAGAAGATTTTTAGTAATATCATGTATTGCAAGAATTCCCGCAATCTTATCATCAACCTATGCGGGAGCAACCTTTGCAGAAGGCGATATTGTGCAAACTGCCGTAATTTACGCAATTATCGGTGCGGCAAGCTTGCTGGGACTTTTTATTAACAACAGATTTATCAAAAAGGGAGAAAAAAATGGAAGAAAATAATATCAAGGTTATTGCAAATAATAAAAAGGCATACCATGATTATTTTATTGAAGATAAATACGAAGCGGGAATTGAGCTTTTCGGCACAGAGGTAAAATCGGTGCGTCAGGGAAGCGTTAATTTAAAGGACAGCTGGATTAACATAAAGGGCGGCGAGGCTTTTATTATGGGTATGCACATAAG
>CAZBJD010000103.1:0-5175 GCA_964492155.1 uncultured Eubacteriales bacterium | reverse complement strand
AGCAGAATAAACATAACTTCTGCCTGAAAGCGGATCGCGGATGGCACCGCCAATACATGTTGCAGCACCGCCAAATGGTTCGATTTCGGTAGGATGGTTATGCGTTTCATTTTTAAACAAAAGTAACCATTCTTCATCTTTGCCGTCAACATCGACGGTCATTTTTACTGTACAAGCATTAATTTCTTCTGACTCATCAAGTTTTTCAAGTTTTCCTGCTTTTTTCAGAAATTTACCGGCTAAAGTTGCGATATCCATAAGGTTAATCGGTTTAGTTCTGCCAAGCTGCTTTCTTGTATCAACATATTCATCATATGCCTTCTGTAAAATTTCATCTTCAAATTTCACACTGTCAATAGTTGTTAAGAATGTTGTATGGCGGCAATGATCTGACCAGTATGTATCAATCATTTTAATTTCTGTAATGTATGGGTCGCGATTTTCAGATTTGAAATAATTCTGACAGAATTTAATATCATCGAAATCCATTGCAAGACCTTGTTCATTCATGAATTTTTCAAGTTCTGCATCATCTAAGGCACAAAAGCCTTCAAGCAACTTAACGGTAGTGGGAATATCATAATTGGTTTTAAGCGTTTCTGCTTTTTCCAACGAAGCCTCCCTTGCTTCCACAGGATTGATAACGTATTTTTTAATCTGGGCTAATTCAATATCAGACAAATTACCATATAGCAAATACACTTTTGCAGACTTAACAATAGGTTTTTCAATTTGAGATATAAGCTGAATGCACTGAGCGGCAGAGTCAGCTCGCTGGTCAAACTGTCCAGGTAAAAATTCAACTGCAAACACAACGTCAGCTTTATCACAATCTTCTGTTACTATGTCAAGCTGAGGTTCTGAAAAAACAGTATTTTTGCAGTACTCAAACAAGTCTGCATCTATATTTTCAACATCATATCTGTTAAGAATTCTAAGGTCTGTAAGTGCAGAAATCTGAAGTAACTCTCTTATATCATTTTTAAGAGAGTCTGCCTCATGTGCAAGACCTTCCTTCTTTTCTACATAAATTCTATATACCACAAAGGGTTCCTCCTTTTAATGCTTAAAGAGCTTTTAAAGCCTTTTGTCCGATATCTTTTCTGTAATATGCATTACTGAAACTTACATTGTCAACTTTAGCATATGCATTTGAAATGGCTTCTTCAAGTGTATCACCTGTAGCACTTACACCTAAAACACGGCCTCCTGATGTTAAAAGCTTACCATCATCAAGTTTTGCACCCGCAACATAGATCATATCATCAGCAGGCATAGTAATCTCCTTACCTGTTTCATACTTTTGCGGATAACCGTCAGATGCCATTACAACGCAGCATGCACTTTTATCAGAAAACTTAACATCAGCCTTATCCAATGTTCCGTTTGAAGTTGCAATCATAATGCTAAGCAAATCACTTTCCAAAAGCGGTAATACAACCTGTGTTTCGGGATCACCAAAACGGCAGTTATACTCAATAACCTTAGGTCCCTTAGGCGTGAGCATTAAGCCAAAATACAAGCAACCTTTGAACATTCTCCCTTCCAATTCCATTGCACGAAGTGTTGGCATAAATATCTTATCCATACATTCCGCAGCAATATTATCAGTATAATAAGGATTGGGAGCAATTGTGCCCATACCGCCGGTATTCAAACCTTCATCATTATCTTTGGCTCTTTTGTGATCCATAGAAGAAATCATAGGCTTCAGAGTTTTACCATCGGTAAAGGCAAGCACAGAAACTTCAGGGCCGGTCAAAAATTCTTCGATAACTATATTATTTCCGCTTTCACCGAAAACTTTATCCTCCATAATAGAAATAACTGCATCTTCAGCTTCTTTCAGAGTCTGGGCAATAATAACACCCTTGCCCAAAGCCAATCCGTCAGCTTTAACAACAACAGGAATATCACATGTTTTCAAATATGACAAAGCATCATCCTTATTGTTGAATGTTTCGTAATTAGCGGTAGGAATATTATATTTTTTCATAAGGTCTTTTGAAAAAACTTTACTTCCTTCAATAATAGCAGCCTTTTTAGCCGGTCCGAAGCACGGAATTCCGATTTCATTAAGAGCATCAACTGCACCCAAAACAAGTGGATCATCAGGAGCAACGACCGCAAAGTCAATTTTTTCTTTTGCCGCAAACTCAACAATTTTATCAATTTCCTTTGCACCGATATTCACGCAAGTTGCATCCATTGCAATGCCTCCGTTACCTGGTAGTGCAAAAATCTCAGTTACATCTTTATTCTCTTTAATTTTTTTGATGATGGCATGCTCTCTTCCGCCACCACCAACAACTAACACTTTCAAGCAAAAGCCTCCTTCAAAAGTAATTTTAGTGATGGAATAATCTCATTCCGGTAAATGCCATGGCAATTCCCTGTTTATTGCACTCATCAATTACCAGCTGATCTCTGATAGAACCACCGGGTTGTGCAATATATGTCACACCGCTTTTTGCTGCACGCTCAATGTTATCACCAAATGGGAAAAACGCATCGCTGCCCAGTGCTACATTCTTGATTGTTGCAAGATAAGCCTTCTTTTCTTCTCTGGTAAGGGGCTCGGGTTTAACAGTAAATATTGTTTCCCAAACGCCATCAGCCAATATGTCTTCACAATCATCTGAAATGTAAACATCAATCGCATTATCACGTTCAGGTCTGCCAACCGACTCAATAAACGGAAGATTTAAAACCTTTTCATGCTGACGAAGATGCCAGATATCTGCTTTGTTGCCCGCAAGTCTTGTGCAATGAATTCTTGACTGCTGACCGGCACCAACACCAATCGCCTGACCATCAACCGCATAGCATACTGAATTTGATTGTGTGTATTTAAGAGTGATAAGAGAGATAATCAAATCCCTTACTGCACTTTCGGGCATATTTTTGTTTTCAGTAACAACGTTGCTTATAAGTTCTTTATCAATTTTAAAATTATTTCTTCCCTGTTCAAATGTGATACCATACACCTGTTTAATTTCCTTTTCCTCGGGAATATAATCAGGATCAATTTTAACAATGTTATAGTTACCCTTTCTCTTGGTTTTTAAAATTTCAAGAGCTTCAGGTTCATAATCAGGAGCGATTACACCATCAGAAACTTCGCGTGCAATAAGCTTAGCAGTAACAACGTCACATTTATCGCTTAGGGCAATCCAATCACCGAACGAAGACATTCTGTCAGTACCTCTTGCTCTGGCATATGCTGTTGCCAGAGGTGAAGAATCCAAATCTTCAATATCGTCAACAAAGCATGCTTTTTTTAAACTATCGCTCATTTTAATACCAACAGCAGCAGAAGTCGGGCTAACATGTTTAAACGAGGTAGCTGCAGGCATCCCAAGAGCTTGCTTTAATTCTTTAACAAGCTGCCAACTGTTAAAAGCATCTAAAAAGTTGATATATCCGGGTTTACCCGACAAAATTTCGATAGGCAGTTCCTGACCGTTTGACATATAAATTCTTGCAGGTTTCTGATTGGGATTACAACCGTATTTCAATTCAAATTCTTTCATAAAAATCACTCCTATTTATTTTTATTAATCATTCTGTTTGAAATTTCACCGTTTTCCAAGTTAATGTACCTTACATAAAGAGAAATTTTGTTATCTTGGTTCAAATTATTCCACAAATTGCTTGTAAGTTCATCTATATCGTTCGGAATTTTCACTCTTTCAGGTTCGCCTGTAAAAGTGGGAATTGGATTTCCGTCACAATTATAAGTATGTATGAAATGTCCTAGTCCATCAACGGGTTCATATGAGAAAGTATATCTATTACATTTTACACCCAATCCGTCGGCACTTTTTAAAATACTCATTTTATAAGAATAATTATCACCTAACGAGAGCATTGCACTTATTCTCGGAGTGAAATTAGGACTATCAGGCTCAAACTCTCTTGTTTCCAATGCTTGTTCAAAGGTTTTGCCGTCTTTGATAAAATCATAAATTGTATCTGTCTGATCGCCATTTGTCACAATTAGTTGATTGTTGATTTTTCTGATTGGTGAATAGATAATAAGAGATGGATCCTCAACTTTAGAAGCATCAAAAGGATAAATTGTAACATCTTCACCATTTTCAACAAAAACTCTGTTTCTGCTGTTTTCACTTCGTCCCATAATAAAATATGCAGTTACCGCATATTTTCCATCATTACTCTTTCCCGCAACAATACCTCTACCAACATAAGAATTATCTTTAATTAACTCTCCGATGTTGTTAATATCATAAATTCCCATATTTATTTTCCCTCCATAATTTCTTTTGAAACTATCTCACAAGCTTTTGGTAATATAATCCACTCAGCTTGTTCCATTACACGTTTTTGTAAAACTTCAGGAGTATCACCATCTGAGACATCTACACTTTTTTGAAGAATAATTCTGCCGCCATCAGGTATTTCATTAACAAAATGAACAGTTGCCCCGGTAACCTTAACACCGTATTCCAAAGCAGCCTCATGCACCTTAATTCCGTAAAAACCCTTACCGCAAAACGAAGGGATAAGTGACGGATGGACATTTATAATGCGGTTGCTGTATTTTTTTGTAAAGTTTTCGCTTAAAATACACATAAAGCCTGCAAGAACAATAAAATCTATATGGAACTTCTCCAACAAGTCAATAATTTTTTGTTCGAATTCATTCTGATCCTTGCATTCTTTTTTACATACAACCTCAGCAGCAATGCCATAATTTTCAGCACGTTTCAAGGCATAGGCATCCGGATTGCTTGCAATAACAACTTCAATTTTGCCGCTTTTAATTACACCGCTATTTTGAGCATCAATAAGTGCCTGAAGATTTGTTCCTCCTCCTGAAACCAAAACAGCAATTTTAGTCAGCATATTACCACACTTTCATCGCCTTTAATAATTTCACCGATAACGTATGCATTCTCGCCGTTTTCTTTTAAAACAGAAAGTGCAGTCTCGACATCATTTTTATCAACAACGATGCTCATACCAACACCCATATTAAAAGTATTGAACATATCTCTTTCAGATATATTGCCGGTCTTTGCAATGAGCTCAAAAATAGGAAGTACGTTGACTGAAGCTCTGTCTATTTTTGCTGTAAAGCCATCCGGAATACTTCTTGGAATATTTTCATAAAATCCGCCGCCTGTGATATGGCTGACACCGTGTACCTCA
>CAZBJD010000102.1:0-5374 GCA_964492155.1 uncultured Eubacteriales bacterium | reverse complement strand
CACTCAGCTTTTGTAGTATTAATTTAAAATTCTGCGTTACCAACTGTTCTCGGGAACGGAATTACGTCACGGATATTTGACATACCTGTCAAGTACATAACAGCTCTTTCAAAGCCAAGACCATAGCCTGCGTGCTTTGTTCCGCCATATCTTCTTAAATCCATATACCACCAGTAGTCTTCTTCTTTAAGTCCGAGTTCTTTCATTCTTGCAGCGAGAACATCAAAACGTTCTTCTCTCTGGCTTCCGCCAATGATTTCGCCGATACCGGGAACCAAGCAGTCCATTGCCGCAACAGTTTTTCCATCATCGTTAAGACGCATATAAAATGCTTTGATTTCCTTTGGATAATCTGTTACAAAAACAGGACGCTTGAACACAACTTCTGTTAAGTATCTTTCATGCTCGGTCTGAAGGTCGCTGCCCCACTCTACCGGATATTCAAAATTATCATTGTTTTTCTTCAATATTTCAATTGCTTCTGTATACGTTACTCTGCCGAAATCCGAATTTACAACGCCGTTTAATCTTTCTTTTAAGTTTTTATCAACAAAGCTGTTAAAGAAGTCAATTTCTTCAGGTGCATTTTCCAAAACGTAGCTGATAACATATTTGAGCATATCTTCTGCCAAAGCCATATCGTCATTCAAATCAGCAAAAGCAATTTCAGGCTCAATCATCCAGAATTCAGCCGCATGTCTTGTTGTGTTTGAATTTTCTGCTCTGAAAGTAGGTCCGAATGTGTAAACATTTCTAAACGCCATTGCATAAGTTTCTGCACTAAGCTGACCGCTTACAGTAAGATTTGCACTTTTCCCGAAAAAGTCCTGCGTGTAATCAACAGCACTGTCTGCCATAGGCACATTTTCCATATCAAGAGTTGTTACTCTAAACATTTCACCTGCACCTTCGCAGTCACTTGCGGTGATAATCGGAGTATGAGTATAAACAAAGCCTCTTTCATTAAAGAATTTATGAATAGCATACGCAGCCAGGCTTCTAACTCTGAACACTGCAGAAAATGTATTTGTTCTTGGTCTTAAATATGCAATTGAACGTAAAAATTCAAGCGAGTGGCGTTTTTTTTGCAAAGGATATTCAGGAGTTGACAAACCTTCGACTTCAACGCTTGCAGCTTTGATTTCAAAGGGCTGCTTTGCTTCGGGTGTAAGCACCAATGTACCTGTAATATTAAGTGCAGCACCAACATTCATACCTGCAATTTCCTTATAATTTTCAATATTCTGACTTTCAAAAACAACCTGGATATTCTTAAAAAATGTTCCGTCGTTAATCTCAATAAAGCCAAAAACATTTGATGAACGGATTGTCCTTATCCAACCCGAAATTTTAACTTCTTTATCAGCAAAAGCTGCTTGATTTTTATATATTTCTCTGACTGTAGTTTTCAACATAACTTCCCCCAATTATAAAAGCATAATCCCTGCATCATTGCAGGCTTTAACCGTATCATCGTCCCAGATGCTGACCTGTACCTCACCGATATGAGCATTGCCGATAATAAGCATACAAAGTCTTGACTGACCAATTCCACCGCCGATTGTAAGCGGAAGCTCGTTATTCAGAAGCATTTTGTGGAATGTAAGTTCACGGCGTTCATCGCATCCTGCAACAGTAAGCTGACGGTCTAAAGACTCTGCGTCCACCCTGATGCCCATTGATGAAATTTCCAAAGCTCTGCCCAACGTTTCATTCCAGAAGAATATATCGCCGTTAAGCTGCCAGTCATCGTAATCAGGTGCTCTGCCATCGTGCGGCTTTCCTGATTTAAGCTTACCGCCTATTTGCATAATAAATGCAGTTTTGTGTTCTTTCACAAACTCATTTTCACGTTGAGAAGCAGTAAGATTCGGATACATATCTTCAAGTTCCTGAGTTGTAATAAACTTAACATCACGGCAAAGATTTGTGTTAAGCTGAGGAAAGCGGATTGCCAAACGCTCGTTTGTATCGCATATGGCATCAACAATTTCCTTAACAACAGCTTTTAAATAATCAGTATTTCTCTTTTCTTTTGTTATAACCTTTTCCCAATCCCACTGGTCAACATAGATAGAATGAACGTTATCCAGGTCTTCATCACGTCGGATTGCATTCATATCTGTATAAAGACCCTTGCCAACCTCGAAATCATATCTCTTAAGAGCAAGACGCTTCCATTTTGCAAGCGAATGAACAATCTGAGCATTTGTACCTACTGCGGGAATATCGAACGAAACCGGACGCTCGTAACCGTTTAAGTTATCATTAAGTCCTGAATCCTCTGTTACAAAAAGCGGTGCCGAAACACGCTTTAAATTAAGTGCAGATGAAAATTCATGCTGAAATGTATCTTTGATATATGAAATTGCTCTCTGCAAGTCATATCTGTCAAGGGGCGGTTTGTAACCGTCGGGAATAAACACCTTGTTCATACAAGCGTCTCCTTTCATAATTTTTACGGATGCAATCTGTTAGGTCCTCTGAAGATAAACATTGAATCTTTAATGTGAAGTCCCAAAAGAAGCATAGTAATTCTGTCAATACCGAGACCAAATCCGCCATGCGGAGGACAACCGTATTTAAAGAATTCAAGATAAAACTTAACATCATCTGCAAGACCTTTTTCGGCAGCCTGTGCCTTTAACACATCATAGCGGTGTTCACGCTGAGCACCTGTTGTGATTTCAACACCTCTCCATATAAGGTCGTAACCCATAGGAACACCTTTTTCATCTCTCATATGATAAAAAGCTCTCTTTTCAGCATCAAAATCTGTTACAAACAAGAATTCGTGATTATAATGTTTTTTAACCCATTCAAAGCTTAATCTTTCGGCTTCTGTTGTAAGATCGCCTTTTTCAGATTCGTCAACCGTGTAGCCGAAATCTTCTTCCAATCCTTTGTAAAGCTCTGCAAGAGTTACAACCGGGAATGGTGTTTCGGGAACAATTGTTTCCATACCGAAAAGCTCTTTAATTTCTTCACCGTAAAGCTCTGAAACTTTTTTAAGTGCAGCCTTTAAAAGTTCTTCTTCCATCTTCATAACGTCTTTATATGACTCAATATAGCTGAATTCTAAGTCAAAACCTGTGAACTCTGTTGCATGCTTGCTTGTAAATGATTTTTCAGCACGGAAAACAGGTCCCACCTCAAAAATTCTTTCAAATCCGCTTGCCATAGCCATCTGTTTATAGAACTGCGGGCTTTGCGCTAAGTACGCATTTGTATCAAAATATTTAACTTCAAATACATCAGAACCGCTTTCGCTTGCAGTACCGATTAACTTCGGTGAATGAATTTCAATAAATTTTTTCTCAAGCAAAAATTCACGCATTGCGGCAACAAAAGCTGTCTGCACCTTAAACATAAGCTGATTTTCATCTGTTCGGAGGTCAACCCAACGATAGTCAATTCTCTGGTCGATGCTTGAACGCTCAACTGCCTGTTTTTTCTTGGTGGCAGGAATTTCTTTTCTTGCAATGGGAAGAGCATCTGCAATGCTTTCCGCAACAATTGACTCAGGGATAATTTCAATACCGCCCATTTTTACATATTCGTTTTCTACCGCTTTTCCGACAACTGTTATAACAGAATCGCCTGTTAAAGTGTCAATAACATCGCAAAGCTGGGGCAGGGTTTCTTTTTCAACAGTAATTTGAATTTTTCCTGTTATGTCTTTTAAAACAATAAAAGCCATATATTTACTGTTTCTTAAGTTTTCAATAAAGCCCTGAACCTTAATTGTTTCACCCAAATTATTTCTGACATCTGAAATATATGTTCTATTCACTATAAATTCCTCCGAATATATTTATCTTATCTACTTATGATACCATACTTTCCCGCAAAAATCAATAGAATTGCAACAAAAAACTACTGTCAATTATTATTTTTGACAGTAGTTTCAAATTTATTATTTTTTGAGCATAATTCCTGATTTTTCAAGCTGTGCCACAATACCGTCGATAATATCCATTACCTCGTCTTTTGTAAGTGTTCTTTCAGGATGAGCAAATTCAATTCTTACTGTAATTGACTTGCCTGTTTCATCGGCATAAGTATCTGCAACGGCAACGCCCTTAATAAGCTCGCTTTTTGCATTTTTAACCGCTTCAGCAATAGGAGCGAATTTTTCAGAAATAAATGTAATATCAATGTCAATTCCCGGGAATTTTGAAGGTTCTTCGTATTTGATACTTGCATTTTGGATCGCAGCAAACTTTTCAACATCAATTTCAGCAAAAACAATATTTGCTTTTTTGTCAATTTTTTTAGAAACTGTGGGATTAACTATACCGATTTTACCAATTTCTTCACCGCAAATAACAACTTTGTTGAGATTTTTCGGATGCTCATAATTCAAAGTCTTTTCCATCGGCTCGAATGTTAAAGCTTCGTGCTTGATATCATCTGCAAGAACTGCTAAGATATCACGCAGTTTAAAGTATACGGTTTCCATATCTTCGGTTTTTGCAAAAAGTGTAATGGCAAGCTTTTTGTGTTCGTCGCAAAGTCCGTCAGCTTTAATGCCCTCTACAACTCTTCCCACTTCAAATACACCAAAATCAGATGCATATGATGTGTTATATTTAACCTGACAAAGCTGTGTGGGTATAATTGATTTTCTGATGGTTTCGATATTAGGGTTTGTTGCATTAACAAGCTTTATATTATCCTCAATTTCAATTCCGAGATCCTTGTATTCATCGTAATATGCCCAAACATAAGAATGAAGTTCGTGAAGCGAATAACGTTTAACAAGGATATCTTTTATACTGTCTTCAACAGATTTTTCCTGAATTTCACGGACAGGATAAAGCGGAGCTAAAGCAGTATTTACGTCAAAGTTATCATAACCGTATATTCTTGTGATTTCCTCGATGATATCGGCCTTTAAAGTAACATCTTTTGTTGCTCTCCAACTTGGAACGGAAACCTTAAAATCATCTCCGTTCAACTCAACTCCGAAGCCAAGAGCTTTCAAAGTATTAACAATAGTTTCGTTTGAAATTTCAATACCCGTGTAACGGTTAACGAACTTTTTATCAAACGCAAGATTTATAGTATCGTATTTTACTGCATATTCGTCAGTAAGCGAAGAAACAACTTTTGCACCGCTGTCAATATCTGTCAAAAGCTTAACAAATCTTGAAATGGCAACAGTTGTAAGCTCAGGGTCAAGACACTTCTCATATCTCATCGAAGCATCGGTTCTGTGAGCAAGTCTTACGGTTGATTTTCTTATAGAAACAGAGTCAAATGTTGCAGACTCCAGCGTAAGTGTTGTTGTATCTTCAACAATTTCGGAATCAAGACCGCCCATAATACCTGCGATTGCAACAGGAGTATCACCATTGCAAATCATTAATGT
>CAZBJD010000101.1:0-5534 GCA_964492155.1 uncultured Eubacteriales bacterium | reverse complement strand
CCCTTTTGGGATATCTCTGGGAGCTTGATGATAACAAAAGAAATAAAATGCTTGAATATTGCGGTCACAGCGGTGATTGGGGAAACGGATGCGAAAGCATTATACGTACAATGTTTCAGAGTCACGCAGGGCTTGTGGTTATGCCGATTCAGGATTTACTTGGCTATGGCTCTGATACAAGATTGAATATTCCGGGGAAAGCCGATGGCAACTGGCAGTACCGAGTAACAAAAGAGCAGCTTGACAGTATCGACAGAAGAAAATTCAAGGATTTGAACAACCTATATTCAAGATAAAAAGTTAATATTTTATAAATTAAAGTTAGTTTCCGACATTGATTTTAAATTTTGACTATTGTATAATTTAGGCAATAGCCAAAATTTGTTTGGGGGAAAAGCAATGTATAAAGATATACTTTCAAAAATGACAACAGAAGAGAAAGCACAGATGGTTACAGGCTCGGACATTTGGACAAAAAAATTCCCGGAGTATGGAATTGATAAAACATTTGAAGTTTCAGACGGTCCTGTAGGTGTCAGAACAATCAACAGTAAGGCTCCTGAAGTTGAGGGCGGGAATGTAAGAATTCCCTGTATTTCGGCACTTGCAGCAACCTGGGACAGAACTCAGACAAAGCGTGCGGCACGTATACTTGCATTAAACTGCCTGTATGTAGGCGTTTCAATGCTGCTTGCTCCTGCGGTAAATATTGTAAGAAGTCCTCTTTGCGGAAGAAACTATGAGTATTTTTCAGAAGATCCATACCTGGCGGGCGAGCTTGGTGCGGCATATGTTGACGGACTTCAGGAAAACGGTGTCGGAACTTGCGTTAAGCACTTTGCGTGTAATCAGCAGGAAAATCACCGACGAGTTGTTAATGTTGAAGTTGCAGAGCGTGCATTAAGAGAAATATACTTAGCGGTGTTTGAAAAAATCGTTAAGCAATCAAATCCTACTTCTATTATGAGTGCGTATAATAAAGTCAATGGTCACTACTGCTCTGAAAACAAAAAGCTTTTAAAAGATATTTTAAGAGATGAATGGGGATTTGACGGGGGTGTTATTTCCGATTGGGGTGCGGTTCATAATGTTGGACTTTCAATAAAAGCGGGTAACGATTTGATTGAGCCTCCCGAAGAAAATATAGTGGAGCTTGTGGCTAAAGCGTTAAACGAGGGCACAATGACAGTTGAAGACTTAGATAGTGCAGTTTCTAATGTGTTAAGAATGGTTGACAGAGTAAATGAACTTGAAAAAACCACAGAAACACTTGACAGACAAAAGGCTCACGAAGATGTTACAGATATTGCAAGAGATGCAATTACACTTCTTAAAAATGATGATAATATCCTGCCCATTAAAAAGGGACAATATAAAAAAATCGGCGTAGTCGGAAAATTTGCCGAAAATCCGATGATAGCAGGCGGAGGCGGCGGAAGTGCCGATGTTTCAGGCGGTGAAGACAGTATCGATAGTCCGCTTAAATATATTAAAGAACTTGCGGGCGATACTGAAGTTATGTATATGCCGCTTTATGATTTTATGACAGGTACTCTTGATTTCGATCCCCTTCTTGATATTCAGAAGGTTGCAAGCGAGTGCGACGTAATCATTATGTTTGCAGGAAATCATCCGTTCTGGGAGGTTGAAGGCGAGGACAGAGATTCGCTGCAGCTTCCGGTACATATGATAAGATTAATTGAAGAATGCGGAAGATTTTGTCCCAATACAATCATTGTAACTCAGACGGGTTCGGCGTATGCTCCATTTATGCGTCTTGTCCAGCCGAAGGCAATCGTTCATATGTGGTATGCAGGAGAGGGCGGCGGAAAAGCTATTGCCGAAACCTTGTTTGGCATCAACAATCCAAGCGGAAAGCTTCCTGTTACATTTATGAAAGAAATAAACCCTGATGTTACTTTCTGTGCAGACGGGAAATATATGGATTATAAAGATGGCTTGTTTGTAGGCTACAGATACTATGATCAGCATCCTGAAAAAATCTGGTTCCCCTTTGGTCATGGATTGTCTTATACAACTTTTGAATATTCAGAGCTTGAAGTAACAACGAAGGACAATATGTCGGCAGATATCACCTTTAAGGTAACAAACACAGGGGATGTGGCGGGAAAAGAGGCTGTTCAGATTTATATATCACCTGTTGAGAGCTCTGTTTTAAGACCTGATAAGGAGCTTAAGGAATTTATAAAGCTTTCGTTAGAACCGGGAGAAACAAAATCTGCAACAATTCACCTGGATACACGTGCATTTTCATATTATAATACAAATTTAAACGATTGGTTCGCTGAATCGGGCAAATATGAAATTCTGGTTGCGGCATCAAGTCAGGATATAAGGCTTAAAGGCGAGGTTGAAATCAAAAATCCAAATCAATATACAATCAACAGAGAAAAATGGACAAATGCAGCTGAAAATGTAATAATGGCAGAGTGAAAGGGGAGGTTTAAAACTCCCCTTTTTGTATTTTATGTTAATTTGTAAACAATGAAATCGTTTGTGTATCTCTGTTCCGCTCAATATCAGTTACCAACGCTTCAAAAATCACTCTTAATCGGAACAAGAGTACGTACGTTTTGAAAACAGGTAATACAGTAAAGTCGAACCTATTTAGTTTTCGTAGGTTTGACAAGCACCACACTTAAAACCAAAGCAACTATGTAAAGAGTAAGAGTAACAAGCAAAACCATTTGATAACCTACGGGGTTTACCATATATCCCGAAACCTCGACTTTTTCACCAAAGCAGTTAACAATCCCGGATGCAAGCTGATTGCCCGTAAGTCCTGCAAATGCCCACGCAGAAAGCGTTATGCCATGAATTGCACTTATGTTACTCATACCATAGTGGTCGGAAAGCAGTGTTGCTACGTTTGAAAAACCGCCACCGTAACCGGAATTTACCATCATTATTAAAACAAGCACCAGCCCGGTTAAAAATGCGTTTCCCGCACCGTTTTTGATTCCGCTCGTAAGAACAACAAGAGCTGATAAAACAATCGAAATTACGAAAATCATTTTATAGATTGTGTTTCTGTCTTTCATTTTGTCTGCCCATGCGGAAAATCCTAATCTTCCTGCTGCGTTGAACACAGCTGAAATTGTTGAAATTATTCCTACAGCACCCGCAAGACCAAGACATTTAATAATATCTTTTTCTTGGGAGATAAGAGCAAGTCCGCAGGTAATATTTATGTAGAACATAAGCCAGATACCGATATAATTTGATATAGGCTTTGTTTTCAATACTGAAATAATGCTCTTTTTCTCGTCTTCGGACTGAGGCTCGTGCCAACCATCGGGCTTTTTAAGAAGGAGATGACCGATAAACATCATTACAAAATAAACAACTGCCAAAATAAAAAACATTTTGTAAATTCCGCCTTCGCCGAGACTTGCGAGCATCCATTCCATAACGGGACTTGCGATTGCCTTTGCAGCACCAAAGCCTGCAACTGCAAGCCCCGTTGCAAGCCCTTTTTTATCGTTAAACCATAACATTAAGGTTTTTACGGGGGACAGATAGCCTGTACCAAGACCGATACCCATAATAAGACCGTAACTTATGTAAATGCCGATTAAAGCAACAAGACTTCCTTTGTGAAGACCGCCGTAGTAAATAAATATACCCGTTCCAAGCATGCCGAGAGAAAAGCAGACAGCAGAAATCAGCGATGATTTATGAATGTCTTTTTCAACAATATTGCCTAAAAAAGCCGCAGACATACCAAGAAAGAAAATTGCAAGGCTGAAAGCCCATTCAGTTGCACCTTTTGAAAAACCAATGTAGTCAGCAATACTCTGACTGAACAAAGACCAGCAGTAAACCGTGCCGATACTGCAATGCAGCAAAAGTGCAGGAATCGCTCCTCTTATCCATTTTTTTGACATAACACAAAACCCTTTCTGATATTACTGTATTTATCTTATCATAAAAATTTGTCGAAATCAAGCAGTAAGTACCTTATTTTGTCAAATATTGCTTCAGAACAGCGTGCAAAAGTGATGTACGAATACCTTTACAGGCAGATTGATGATAAGAAGGTCAGAGAAACCATTGATTTCCTTTATAGTTGTTGCTTGACAAATTTAAGGGCAGAAATTATAATTAACAAGAGGTGATTAAATTGATTTTAATAAAAAACGGACATATAAAGCCCATGGTTGGTGAAGATATTGAAAACGGTTGTGTGCTTATAGGCGATGACGGAAAAATCAAAGAGGTCGGCGTGGATGTAAACGCACCTGACGGTGCAGAAATTATTGATGCCAAGGGCAGACTTGTAACTCCCGGACTTGTTGAGGCACATTGTCATAGCGGTGTTGAAGACCCTATATGTTGGGAAACAAAAGATAACAATGAAGTATCCGATCCTATAACTCCTCAAATGAGAGTGATTGATTCATTTAATCCTCAGGATAGTGCACTTTTTGAGGCAGTTCAATACGGAGTTACTTCGGCTTGCACAGGTCCGGGAAGTGCCAATGTAATAGGCGGCACGTTCGGAGCTTTTAAGCTTGTGGGAAACAGAGCGGATGATATGGTGATAAAGTTTCCTGTTGCAATGAAATGTGCATTTGGTGAAAATCCCAAAAGGATTTATGGTCAGCAACAGAAAAAATCACCGGGAACAAGAATGGGTGTAGCTGCACTTTTCAGAGATTTTTTGTTTAAGAGTAAAAACTATTTTGAAGAAAAGGAAAAAGGCAATAATCCTGCTTTTGATATGAAATACGAGGCTATGATTCCCGTGTTTAAAAAGGAAATCCCTTTAAAGGCTCATGTTCACCGTGCCGATGATATTCTTACTGCGGTAAGAATTGCCAAAGAGTTTGATTTGAATTTAACCTTAGACCATTGCACAGAGGGTGGGCTTATTGCAGATGAGCTTTTAAAAGAAGGGTATCCTTGTATTATAGGACCGTCTTTCGGTTCAAAGTCGAAGCAGGAGTTGAAACACAAGGGGTTTGAAACAGCTGCAATACTAAACAATAAAGGTATAAATGTAAGCATAACAACGGATGCACCGGTATTGCCGCTTAAGTGTCTGCCGCTTTTGGCGGGTCTTGCAGCAGCAGAAGGACTTCCTGAAAACGCAGCGTGGGAAGCGATTACGATAAATCCTGCGAAGTTAGCAGATATTTCAGACAGAGTAGGGACTCTTGAAGCGGGAACAGATGCAGATGTGGTTATCTGGACGGCAAATCCGATGACTGCAATCGGTGCGAGAGCTTACATTGCAATAATAGATGGAAAAGTAGTACATAAAGCATAAAACTTCGGGCGAAAGCCCGAATTTTTTTGCAAAAAATAAAAATCTTTCAAAAAACTCTTTACTAAATCCAAAATTTGTGGTATTATATTACTTGTTCGGTGAAAATTGAATATTTCGAGGTGTGGCTCAGTTTGGTAGAGTACTTCGTTCGGGACGAAGGGGCCGCAGGTTCAAATCCTGTCACCTCGACCATAGTAGCGTGATGATATTACTGTCGCAAGTAGTCATCACGCTTTTTCAT
>CAZBJD010000100.1:0-5591 GCA_964492155.1 uncultured Eubacteriales bacterium | reverse complement strand
ACCATTGGCTGGTAAATATTGAAATTTACCATATTTTTCTTCAGAAAATTCTATGCCCGAGCCGTCTTTGCAAACATCTACGATACCTTTTGACGATTTGAACGAAACGTCAATTTTTGCAACATCAACATTTGCACCGCTGTATCCGATTGCACAAAGAACACGCCCCCAGTTAGCATCGGCACCAAACATTGCAGCCTTTAAAAGACTTGAGCAAATAACGCTTTTTGCGACTACTTTGGCAGTATCAATATCTTTTGCACCCTCAACATTACATTCAAGTAGTTTTGTGGCACCTTCACCATCACCTGCAATCATTTTGCAAAGTGAAACCGTTACGGTGTTTAAAGCCTTCATAAATTCTTCAAACTCTTTGCCGTCGGATGTGATTTTTTCATTACCTGCAAGACCGTTGGCAAGAACAGTTACCATATCATTGGTGGACGTATCGCCGTCAACGCTTACCATATTAAATGTGTTTTTGATGTCATTTGAAAGTGCTTTCTGAAGCATTTCGGCAGAAATATCGGTATCGGTTGTGATGAAAACAAGCATTGTTGCCATATTTGGATGAATCATTCCGCTTCCCTTTGCAATGCCGCCCATTTTACATATTTTGCCGCCGATTTCAAATTCAACTGCAATTTCTTTTACTGTGGTGTCGGTTGTCATAATGGCTTCGGCAGCATCTTTAGAGCCTGTTTCCGATAGGTTTGCCGCCAGAGGTGAAATACCCTCTTTGATTGGGGTAAGATCGAGCGGCTGACCGATAACACCGGTGGATGCAACAACAACATCGTCTGCAGAAATATTTAATGTATCAGCTACAAGGCTGCTCATACTCTCTGCAATTTCAATACCGTTTGCATTACAGGTATTTGCATTTCCGCTGTTGCAGATAACTGCCTGAGCACAGCCGTCTTCAAGATGCTTTTTTGTAACAGTTAAAGGAGCTCCTTTAACCAGGTTTGTTGTATATACCGCAGCGGCAGTTGCCTTTGTTTCGCTTACAATAAGAGCCAAATCTTTTTTGGTACGATTTTTTCTTATTCCGCAATGCACACCGCTTGCTTTAAATCCTTTTGCGGCAGTTATTCCGCCTGAAATTATTTTCATCTTAAGTTATCCTCCGTAATAAGTCCTGTTGTTTCGTCTGAGCCAAGTACAATGTTCATATTCTGTATTGCAGCACCTGAGGCACCTTTTCCCAGATTATCAAAGCGTGCAGTTAAAAGTATTCTTTCTTCGTTGCCCGAAACCGTAATCTGCATATCGTCACGTCCTGAGAAAGCCAATGCTGATAAAAAGCCGCTTTCGTCTGCATTTTCATCAAAATGAAGTAATTCTGAGTTGTAGCATTTTTTATAGATTTCTTTAATACCTGCCATATCGGTTTTTAAATCTTTTTTAAATACCGGAATACTTACTTCCATACCGCTGTAAAAATCACCAACAATTGGGCAGAAGGCAGGAGCATTGCTTAGTCCTGAAATTGCAACCATTTCTTTTAAATGTTTGTGTTGCTGAGAAAGACCATATTGTCTTGGAGCAAAAAGGAGCAAATCCTTGTCTTCTGATTCGTATTCGGCAATCATTTTTTTGCCGCCGCCGGAGTAACCCGTAAGTGAAAAGCAGGATAAAAATACATTTTCGTCTAATACACCCGCTTCAATAAGAGGTTGAATTAATGCAACAAATCCGCTTGCGTGACAACCCGGGTTTGCAATCAGCTTTGCATTTTTTATTTTTTCACGCATATTTCCAAGTTCGGGAAAGCCGTATGTCCATTTGGGGTCGGTACGGTGAGCAGTAGAAGTATCAATTATAACAGTATCATTGTTTTCCAAAAGAGTAACCGCTTCTCTTGCTGCATCGTCGGGAAGGCACAAAAATACTATTTTTGCACTGTTAATGGCCTCTTTTCTTGCGTTAATATCTTTTCTTAATTCATCGGGAAGCGTGATAAGCTCAATATCATCACGGGCACTCAATCTGTCGAAAATTCTTAAGCCGGTTGTGCCTGCACTTCCGTCAATAAATACTTTTGTCATTACGGTTTTCCTTTCTCGTGAATAAATATACAAAAAATTCTCATATATTTGCATATTATACACTTAAAATTGCTATTTGTCAAGTGCTTTTAATGGAATAATTATACATATTTGCATAGTTTTTTGTATAAAATTAAAAAGTATAAAAAAAGCGATGCCGTCAAATGGCGACAGTATCGCTTTTTTTATTAATTCAGAGTTTTTAAAATTACATATTCTTCATAATTTTTTTTAATTTCCTTAAGCCGTCTTTTCGGGATAGAAATTACCTCTCCGTTATCCATAACAAACAAGTCGTTGTCAATATATTTAACTTTGTCCATATTAACAAGACAGTTTTTATAACTTCTTATAAAGTTTTTGTGCTTAAGGAACACATCAGCCGCGTCGGCAAAAGAAATGCTGAACATATTTATACATTCTTCTGTCTTATGAATTTCAACACAGTGATTTCCGTACCCTACATATAAAATGTCACTGATGTTAAAATTTACAGTGCTCTTTTTAAGGTGAAAGGTGATAATATCTTCAGTGTTTTCAGCTTCGCGCATTGTGAAAAATAATCTGCCTTTTTCTCCTGACGGATAAATTATCGCAGTATATCTCTGTACGATTTTAGGTCTTGTTTCTGCACAGAAGTTATAGCTTTTTGCAGAATTTAAAGATAAAAAGTCATTTTTGGAAAGCTTCACAATACCATTAAGGTCGGTGACAATTCTGTCGGCAAACAGCTTTTTAAGACCTTCAAAGCTTAAAGTACCGGGATTTAAATCACTTCTTGCGTTATAAAATTTAAAAACCGCGTCGTTTTCGTCAATTATGATTTCACCAGTCAGAAGGAACACTGATTTTACAAGCTGCGTGTAAAAGTTTTCATAATCGTTCATAAATTATACCGAAGCTTTTTCAGAGTCATTATCTCTGATTTCAGCTCTTCTTATTTTGCCGTTAAAGGTTTTCGGGAGTGCCTCAACATATTCAACGACTCTCGGATATTTATAAGGAGCGGTGTTGTCCTTAACATATTTCTGGAGTTCTTTTGTAAGTTCTTCAGTACCTTCGTAGCCTTTTGCAAGTACAATAGTTGCTTTAACTGCAAAACCTCTGATTTTATCGGGTACGCCTGTTACCGCAACCTCTAAAACTGCAGGATGCTCCAAAAGCACACTTTCAATTTCAAAAGGTCCGATTCTGTAGCCTGAGGATTTAATAACGTCGTCATTTCTGCCAACATATCTGAACATTCCCTTTTCATCACGGTATGCTGTGTCGCCTGTGTGATAAAAACCGTCATGGAGTGCTTTGAACGTGTCTTCTTTGCTGAAGTTGTATGAGTCTAAAAGTCCGCATGATTTTCTCAGTTTGCTGAGCACACGGATACTGATTTCGCCTGTAGCACCGCGGGGCAAAGATTCACCGTCTTCGCCTAAAATATGGACATCATAGCCCGGAACAGGATAGCCGATTGCACCCGGAACAGGTTCAGACCACGGATAGATAGTGCCGACACAAAGTGTGGTTTCTGTCTGACCAAAGCCTTCGTAAATCTTAAGACCCGTTGCGTCTAACCATTTGTTATAGATTTCGGGGTTTAACGCTTCGCCTGCTGTGCAGCAATGAACCAGAGATGATAAGTCATACTTTGAAACATCGCTTTGTAAAATCATTCTGTACATTGTAGGCGGAACGCAGAAGGTTGTAACCTTGTATTTTTCAAGCTTTGACAAAATGTCGGCACCGTCAAATTTTTCAAAGTCATAAACCAATACTGCAGATTCACCAAACCACTGACCGTAGATTTTACCCCAGAGTGATTTGAGCCAGCCTGTATCTGAAATTGTGAAATGAAGACCACCGTCAACAACTCTGTGCCAGAATACACCTGTCATAATATGACCGAGGGGATACTTGAAATTATGTGTGATAATTTTAGGATATCCCGAAGTACCTGATGAAAACGCCATAAGCATCATATCGTCTGCCATAATTGCCTGGTCGCCTGTTGGACGCTGCCATGAGTCGCTTGCCATTTCAAAGCCTGCTTCAAAATCGATCCAGTCGGGACCTGCATTTTTGTGACCCGTAACAAATTTAAGGTCAACTGTTTCGTACTGGTCGCCGCCTTCGTCAAAATACTGTGTTTCAGGACCGTCACCGGTTATGATAACAGCTTTGATTTTACCTGCATTGCAACGGTAAACGTAGTCTTTTGCTTTAAGCATATTTGTTGCCTGAACTGCAACAGCACCGATTTTGTGAAGTGCTAAAATAATGAACCAGAAATAGTAGCTTCTTTTAAGTGTAAGCAAAACCTTGTCGCCTTTTCTTACACCCATATAATGAAGATAGTTTGCAGCTTTGTTTGAGCATATCATCATATCACGGAAAGTAAAACGCTTTTCTTCTCCGTCTTTTGATACCCAGATCATTGCGAGTTTATCAGGCTTTGTTTTTCCCAACTCATCGATGACATCATAAGCAAAGTTGAAGTCATCGGGATATGTAAGTTTGTAGTTTTTCTGAGCGTCGGCAAGTGAGATAAAGTCATCTCTGTGAGCACCGACGTATTTTTCATATATTGGCATAATAATTCTCCTTTGGATTAAAGTGTTAACTATTTAATGACTACGGCGATAAATTGAGCTTCCTTATCGCCGAGCGCTACCACTGCATGAGGTACGCTTGAATCAAAATAAACACTGTCTCCTTCAGAAAGCTCGTATGAAATGTCACCGATGTAGAGCATCATTTTTCCCGAAATAACGTAGTTGAATTCCTGACCGTCATGACCATGCATAACAGGAGGCTCGTTATCGGGGGTGATTGTTACTAAGAAAGGCTCGCCCTTTTTGCCGCGGAACGTGTAAGCTAAATGCTTGTAATCATATTCGTGTTCACGTTTAACGGAATAGCCTTTGCCTTTTTGAACCATACAACACATAGAAAGTTTCGGTGCGTCACCGCTGATGATATCTAAAACGTCAACGCCGAGGATTTCAGCTGCGTTGTAAATAAAGCTGAACGAAAAGTCTTTTTCACCGTTTTCGTACGCCTTGTAAGTATCTTCGTCAACACCAAGCTTTTCAGCTATTTCAGATGTGGACATTTCAAGGTCATCACGAAGACCTGCAAGACGCATACCGATATCTTTTATCTGGTCGTTCATATAAATCCTCCTTCTTGATTATTCGTAATCGTAACCTATTTGAATTGCTTTTTTGTTAGCATCTAAAAGATGTGCCTTTTTTGCAGGAACAACTTTTGAAAGTGCTTTTTCAATATTTTCGTAAGGCATAATGCCTGATTTTTTAATCATCATTCCAAGAATGATCATATTTGCAAGGCCGCCCAAGTCCTCGTCTGAAGCAATTTTTGTAGCGGGAATGTAATATGCTTCAACATCGTCACGTTCAACTTTTTTATCAATTAAAGCACTGTCAACAAATACCTGACCTCCAGGAACAACTTCAGTAATATATTTATCAAATGAAGGAGTGTTCATAGCGATTAAAACGTCAGGCTTGTCAACGATAGGTGAAC
>CAZBJD010000099.1:3563-5769 GCA_964492155.1 uncultured Eubacteriales bacterium | reverse complement strand
TTACTATGCTTTAATTTAGTTGTTTTTTGAAGCAGTCCATTCGTTGTAAAGTTCAACGTTTTCTCTTACCTGATCAGAATCTCTCTGGAAAACGCCCATAGCAGCAAAATCGTTGGGTTTAAGTGAAGTAAATACTTCTTCGTAAACACCTTTGATAATCTGCTTCTTTTCATCGGGCTCTTTGTCAACAAGCATCTGACCGCCTGCAAAGATTTTGAACGCAATAATCGGCTTTTCAACATTTTTAAGAGTATCAAGCATTATCGGACGGTCGCAACCATAGAATGACAGATTTTCCTTTGTCTTACCTGTAAGGAATCCGCTGGGTTCACCCTCTCTGTCGCGACGGCCGTTGTGCATACAAGCCATATAGAAGTCAACATCCCAGCCTTCGCTTTCGCACATTCTGATAACATCAGGTCTGTGTGTGCCGATACCTACAGGAACGCCGGGCATTTCTTCTCTGTACTGCTTGATTTGTTCAATAGTTTTAGCATCGTTGCCGGTTTCGTGATTGTAGTCTGTTGTTGTACCCTGATGATAAATACCGATAGGCTCGAGTGCCATCATTTCTCTGATACTTGCACGTTGATCCATAGGCATATAAGGCTGGAATATAAACTGAATTTTTCCGCCTGCTCTTTTATATTCACCTAAAACTCTGATAATATAAGGATGAGCAAGAGGAAGCATGGTGTTAATGCCAAGTGCTTCTGCTTCAAACAAAAGCTTTAGCACGTTTTCTGTGGTGTAGTATTCCAACATTTCCTTGCCCGGAATTCTGTGTGTGATATAAGAATGGCCGGTGATAGGATTGTCACCAATTATAAGCTTTGATACTTTTTTACCGTAAAAATCTACATAATTCATAATATCTCTCCTTTCTTTTCAGCTAAATTATATCATGTTACATTATTAAAGTATAGCAAAAAAGAAAAATTTTATGGCGGATTTGAATATGATGATTGACAAATTTGAAAATTAAATATATACTTGATTTGTATTATATACAGGAATGTGGTGATTTTGTGGAATGTGCAGAAAATTGTGTTATGCACAGGATATGTGATGGTCCTGCGGATATAATTACTGAAGAAAAAACCAAAAACCAAATCGGAGGCGGCAGAAAACCACATAGAAAGGGTGTTAGTTACCTTCATTGGCATAAGAATTTTGAAATAGTAAGAACTAAAAATAAGCCGTGCAGATTTAAGGTGAAAGATGAGTATATAAACGCTGCTCCAGGTGATATTGTCGCTATAGACGAGTATGTTATTCATCAGTTTTTAATTGACGAAGACGATAATGATTTACTTGTAATTCAGTTTAGCCTTGATTTGTTTATGGATGCACATGTGCCTCTGAAGCCCTTGAAAAAACATATAACCAATCAGGAAATCGAAAGCATTCCCGGGCTTGAAGAAAAAATTTCAGCACTTACCGATATATTTGAAAGTGAAATGCCTGTTCGTGTCGGTGAAGACAATCCTTTTTTAAGAAGTATTGCAATGTCGCTTTATTATCTGCTTATGAGGCATTTTTCTGACGAGTCCTACAATAAAAACAAATTTGAAGAAAGAGAAGAATTTTACAAAATTATTGAATATATAAATGAACATTTTTGTGAAGAAATTAACGCAAGCGTAATAGCGGATAAAATGTTTATGTCAAGAGCGAAAGTGACAAAGCTGTTTCACAAATATTCAGGTGCGGGAGTAAAAGAGTATATTACAATCAACCGCATAAAAAAAGCAAATCTTTTGATGCTTCAGGGCTATGATATAACCAAAGCGGCGTATGAAAGCGGATTTCAAAGTGTGAGAACGTTTAATGAAGTATATAAAAAGCAGATGGGGATAACCCCGTCGGAATATAAACAACGTAAAGAAGCGTTATAAACGCTTCTTTTAAAATATATTATTTTTATGGAGTTACGCACGTGTTTTTTTAAAAATTTTTTCGGCAAATCTGAGTACAACCATAAGTTGGTCTATCTCCCAAACTATAAACTTATGGTTGAAAAGTACGCAAGAGAAACGGGAACGATGGCTGAGTTGAAATAATGAAGAAATTCCGTGAAATTTATGCAGAAAATATTGAAAATAACCTTTCAAGTGTAAGTGAAGTTGCAATATTTTTTGATGAAAAATGGGATAATTGTATAAATAAGGCACGCGAAATGGGTATAGACGTAATGGTTATAAAT
>CAZBJD010000099.1:0-3463 GCA_964492155.1 uncultured Eubacteriales bacterium | reverse complement strand
GGATAATTGTATAAATAAGGCACGCGAAATGGGTATAGACGTAATGGTTATAAATGTTGAAAATAAGGACATAACCCCCGAGGAGCTTAAAGAATTTTGCCGTAAAAGCGGAGTTCATATCTACTGCGACAAAAGAACGGTGGTGTATGCAAATAAAGGCTTTGTGTTTATGCATACGGGAGAAAGTGCAGAGCATAATTTTACTGCTTTCGGAAAAACCGAGTTCACTGATTTGTATACGGGCGAGAAAGTTAAATTCCCGTTAAAATTACCATTAGGAAAAAGCTTTCTGTTTAAAGCTGAATAACGACAGAAAAACCACCCGAACGGGTGGTTGAAATTTATTCTTTTCCTGTCCAGCAGTATGTGCAAAGTTTGCATGGCTCTAAACCGATAGCTTTAATCAAGCCTTCGAGTGACTGGAATTCTATAGATTCAAAGTTGAGATTTTTTGCAATTGCTTTTCTTAAATTTTTACCTCTTTCAGTTGAAGAATTACTGTATTCATCAAGATGCTTCAAACCTTCTTCGCCTTCCAATTCCATAATTGTTCTTCTTGTAATAAGTTCCATTTCGCTGCTTGAACTTGAAAAATTCAAATATTTGCAGCTATGCATAATGGGAGGGCATGCAGAACGCATATGAACCGCCTTAGCACCATTTGAGTAAAGAAAGTCTACAGTTTCTTTGAGTTGTGTGCCGCGAACAATTGAGTCATCTACAAACAAAAGGTTTTTGCCCTGAATGAGGTCATGAATGGGAATTTGTTTCATTTTAGCGACTTTTGAACGCTCTGATTGTTTTGTAGGAGTAAAACTTCTTGACCATGTAGGCGTATATTTAATAAAAGGACGGGAGAAAGGAATTCCGCTTTTGTTTGAATAGCCGATTGCGTGGGGAGTACCTGAATCAGGAACGCCGCTTACGTAATCAACACCCTCGGCGTTCTTCGCCAAAGCGTCGCTTTCTGCTAAAATTTCACCGTTTCTGTTTCTCATGACTTCAACGTTTATACCCTCGTAAACAGAAGTAGGATAGCCGTAGTATGACCAAAGGAAAGAGCAGATACGCATTTCTTCGCCCGGCTTTGCAAGCTGAGTTATGCCATTAGTTGTAATTTCTACAATTTCTCCGGGACCAAGCTCACGCTCAAATTCATATCCAAGCTTGTTAAGAGCAAAAGATTCAAATGTAACTGCATAGCCGTCTTCGTCTTTTCCGATTAAAACAGGAAGTCTGCCAAGTCTGTCGCGGGCAGCAATCAAATCGCCGTTATCTTTTAAAATGAGAATTGATGCAGTACCTTCAATCTCGCTTTGTGCAAACTTAATTCCGTCAACATAATTGCTTTTTTGGTTTATCAAAGAAGCTACAAGCTCACAGGAATTAATTTTTCCGCCTGTCATTGCCTGAAAATGACCGTTGCCGTAGGTGAGATACTTTTCAATTAAACTGTCTGAATTATTAATTATACCGATAATGCAGATAGCGTAAGTTCCGAAATTAGAACGGATTAAAAGCGGCTGAGGATCATAATCGCTGATGCAGCCGATTGCACTGAAACCCTGCATTTCCTCAAATACTTTTTCAAATTTTGTTCTGAATGGGGAATTCTGAATATTATGAATTTCACGCTGAAGACCAAGCTTGGGGTCATACGCAGCCATACCGCCGCGTCGTGTGCCTAAATGTGAATGATAATCTGTGCCGAAAAATACGTCTGAAACTGCATCGCGCGAGCTGACTGCTCCGAAAAATCCGCCCATGAAACAAAACCTCCGAAAAATGTGTCTTAAAAAATCAATTAAGAATTTTGAGAACATTCCCAAAATTCTTATACAAATAATGTTAAAAATTACTTTATAATTATACTTCATGATAAGTATTTTGTCAATAAAGCTGAAATAATTTTTGGTAGTAAATTTAACAAAAAAGCATAGAAAGTTGAAATAAATCTTAAAATATGATATACTTAAATAAATATTTTTTAGGACTGGTTTAATGAAAAAAGGACTTATTATGGAAGGCGGCGCAATGCGTGGAATGTTCACCGCAGGCGTTACCGATGTAATGATGGAAAATAATATTGAATATAACGGGGCAGTCGGTGTTTCTGCAGGTGCTGCTTTTGGCTGCAATTATAAGTCAAAGCAGATAGGAAGAGCACTTCGTTATAATATGAGCTATTGTAATGACAAACGATATTGCAGTCTGCATTCGCTTATTACAACAGGGGATTTGTTCGGAGCAGAGTTTTGTTATCACACACTTCCCGATAAGCTTGACGTTTTCGACAAGGAAACTTTTTATTCAAATCCGATGGAATTTTATGTTGTTTGCACAAATGTTTTAACAGGTGAGCCTGTTTACAAAAAAATCGATGAGGATGATAAAGACACTTTTGGAGAGTGGGCAAGAGCATCAGCTTCGCTTCCCCTTGTGTCAAGAATTGTTGAAATTGAAGGCTTAAAGCTTTTAGACGGCGGAATTGTTGATTCAATTCCGATTAAGTTTATGGAAAGCATCGGGTATGACAGAAACGTTGTTATTTTAACAAGACCGAAAGACTATGTTAAAGGTCAGAGTAAATCTATGAAGCTTATGAGAGTTTTGCTGAAAAAGTATCCTAAGCTTATTGCTGCTGTTGAAAAGCGCGCTGATATGTATAATGAAACTATTGAATATATCCGCCAAAAAGAAGAAAAAGGTGAACTTTTCGTTATAAGACCTAATGAAACTCTACCTATTGAAAGAATGGAGAGCGACCCTCAAAAACTAAAGCTTGTGTATGACATCGGCAGAGAAAATATGCAAAATAGATTAAAAGAATTAAAAGCTTTCTTAAATTGACCCATCAGGGTCAATTTTTTACTTCGCTAAAAAATACATCGAGTCCTCTTATAATATCATTATAGGTTTCATCAAAGTTACCCGTATACCACGGGTCTTTTACGTCGCCGCCACCGCAAAAATCTAAAAGTCTGTATACTTTGCTTTGTGTATCTTCGCCGATAATTCTTATAATATTTCTTATGTTAAAGCTGTCCATTGCGATGATATAATCAAATTCATCATAATCTGCTTTTGTAAGCTGGATTGCTCGGTGGTCGTCAAATTTGATTTTGTGTTCGTGAAGGATTGCACTTGTTCCGTGGTGAATGGGATTTCCTATTTCCTCGCGGCTTGTTGCGGAAGATGTAATGTAAAACTCATTTTCGAGCCCTTCTTTTTTTACCATATCTTTAAATATAAATTCCGCCATGGGACTCCTGCAAATATTACCATGGCAGACAAACATAACTTTTATCATAAAAATCACTCATTTCTTAAACGTTTATTAGATTATAACATTTCAAAGAATAAAAATCAATCTGATATTGATTGTTTTTGTTATATGTGATAGAATGGATTTAACAGAGTTAAATCTATTCAGCTAAATTCGCCTGACGGCGAGCTAAATTGA
>CAZBJD010000098.1:0-5896 GCA_964492155.1 uncultured Eubacteriales bacterium | reverse complement strand
AAGTGAAATAGCTTCGCTATGAAGTATGCACTACAGCATATGAATGGCAAATTTTATTTCACATTTTTCTGGAAGAAAAATATTTCATAATCCTTTAGGATTATTTCATATCAACAAAATTGATATTTCATTATGCCGAACCAAAAAAATATCAGGATATATTGACAAAATTTAAATAAAGTGCTAAAATACAGGAAGATACAGAGAATTGGAGACGTATCTTAAGCGGGCGGAAGTGCCCTTCTTAAGGTACGCCTTTTTTTGTGGAAAAATTTTTGGAGGGATTTAAAATGTATGATGTTGCAATAATCGGTGCCGGAATAACAGGTGCTATGATTGCAAGGGAGCTGGGGCGTTTCGACCTTAAAACGATTATTCTCGAAAAAGAATGCGATGTTTCTATGGGAGCAACCAAGGCAAACTCTGCAATTGTTCACGCAGGCTTTGATGCAGAGGCGGGAACATTAAAGGCACGTCTTAATGTAAAAGGTTCTGAAATGTTTGAAAAGGTTTGTTCAGACCTTGGGGTTGAGTATGAAAACAACGGCTCTTTAGTTGTCGGCTTTGACGAAAAGGACAGAGAGCATTTGAAAAAGCTTTTAAAGCGTGGAAATGACAACGGTGTTAAAGGTCTTAAAATAATCGGGCAAGACGAGCTTCGTGCTATCGAGCCGAATATTTCAGACGATGCCACCTGTGCACTTTACGCACCTACCGGTGCAATCACATCGCCATACGAGCTTTGTATTGCGGCAATCGGAAACGCAATGGACAACGGTGTGGAACTTAAAACAAACTTTCAGGTTATTTCTGTCACCGAAACAGCCGACGGATTTGAAATTGCATCTGAAAACGAAAAAATTTCTGCGGGTTATGTAATAAATGCAGCAGGTGTTTTTGCAGACGATATCGCACAGATGGTGGGAATAAATGATTTTAAAATCATTCCGAGACGCGGCGAATACATATTACTTGACAGAGAATGCGGAAAGCATATTAAGCATACAGTTTTCAAAACTCCCAACGAAATGGGAAAGGGAATTTTGGTATCTCCTACCGCATCGGGCAACCTTATTTTAGGACCTACTTCTGAAAATATTGAAGATAAAAATGACAAATCAACTACCTCTCAGGGTCTTGAAAACGTTAAAACAGGCGTTTTCCAGAGCGTTAAAGGTATAAATCTGGGAAAAAGCATCACTTCTTTCTGCGGACTCCGTGCAGTTGGCGATACAGGTGACTTTATAATCAATTCAAAGGGCAGATTTATCAATGTTGCAGGCATTGAATCTCCCGGACTTTCCGCTTCCCCTGCAATTGCAGAAATGGTAAGAGAAATTTTAGGCGGTATGACAGAGCTTAAGGAAAAAGATGCCTACACAACCACAAGACGTTCACCAAGATGGTTCAAAGAGCTTCCTTTGGAGGAAAAGAACAAGGTTGTAAAAGAAAACCCTGCGTACGGAAGAATAATCTGCCGCTGCGAAACTATTACAGAGGGCGAAATTGTTGAAGCAATCAACAAAAATCCCAGACCTTGCGATTTAGACGGCGTTAAACGCAGAACAAGAGCACAGATGGGTCGTTGTCAGGGCGGATTTTGCAGTACATTTATTATGAAGCTTTTGTCAAGAGAGCTTGATATTCCATATGAAAACGTTACAAAATCGGGTAAGGGTTATCTTCTTACCGGAAAAACAAAGGAGGTTTAATATGACTGATTTGGTTATTATCGGCGGCGGTCCTGCAGGTATGACTGCAGCAGTTGCCGCATATGAAGCAGGAATTAAAGATATTCTTATTTTAGAGCGTGACGAGAGTTTGGGCGGAATTTTAAGACAGTGTATCCACAGCGGATTTGGTCTTCACAAGTTCGGTGAGGAATTAACAGGCCCCGAGTATGCTTACAAATACGAAAAAAAGGTAAAAGAGCTTAATATTCCCTACAAATTAAACACGATGGTTTTAGATATCTCCGAGGACAAGGTTGTTACCTGCACAAATACAACCGACGGTGTTTTTCAGATTAAAGCAAAGGCAATAATTCTTGCAATGGGATGCCGTGAGCGTCCCAAGGGTGCACTTAACATCCCGGGCAGCAGACCTGCAGGTATTTACAGTGCGGGAACTGCTCAGAAGCTTGTTAATATGGAAGGCTATATGCCGGGTAAAAACGTTGTTATTTTAGGCTCGGGCGATATCGGACTTATTATGGCAAGAAGAATGACTTTAGAGGGAGCAAAGGTTCATGCGGTTTGCGAGCTTATGCCATACTCGGGAGGTCTTGCACGAAACATTCAGCAGTGCCTTAATGATTTTGACATTCCTCTTTATTTAAGCCACACAGTAGTTGAGGTTCACGGCAAAGAAAGAGTTACGGGGGTAACAATTGCTCAGGTTGACGAAAAAAGAAAGCCGATTGAGTCTACAAAAAGACATATCCCCTGCGATACCCTTTTGCTTTCAGTAGGCTTACTTCCTGAAAACGAACTTACAAAGCAGGCAGGCATAAATCTTGATTCAATAACAGGCGGTGCACTTGTAAATCAGGACAGACAAACTGACAAAGAGGGCATTTTTGCGTGCGGAAACGTGCTTCACGTTCACGACCTTGTTGACTATGTTTCAGACGAAGCTGAAATTGCAGGTAAGGCAGCGGCTGCGTATATCAATGGTGAAAAGGGCGAAAAATGCGAAATCAGGGTTGTTGCCGACGGTAAAGTACGCTACACCGTTCCCCAGACAATCACAGAGCAAAAAGACGTAACTGTTTATTTCAGAGTTGCGGATGTTTTCAAAAATAAAAAAATAAATGTGTACAACGGAGGAAATTTGGTGTATACTAAAAGGAAACAGAAGCTTGCACCGGGTGAAATGGAAAGCGTTACCCTTAAAAAAGAAGTTTTAAGCGGTGCTGCAACACTTGAATTTAAATTGGAGGACTAAAAAATGACAAAAGAACTTACTTGTATTATTTGTCCTGCAGGGTGCAGCTTAAAGGTTGAGCTTGAGGGCAAAAATGTAATTTCGGTTTCAGGCAACACTTGTAAGCGCGGCATTGACTATGCCACAAACGAGTGCACAAACCCCATAAGAAGCGTAACTTCAACCATTCTTTCTGATAAAGGCCCTGTTTCGGTAAAAACCGATAAGGCAATTCCGAAGGACAAAATTTTTGAGTGTATGGAAATCATCAATAAAGCAAGGGTAACAGCTCCCGTTAAAATCGGAGATGTTTTAATTGAAGATGTTTTCGGAAGCAATATAGTTGCAACAAGCAACATAGAATAAGAGGAGAAAAATGGAAACAGGAAAAGTCATTGCGGCTGTACGGTTTGACAACGAGTTTATAGAAGCGGCAAAATCGGATGTAAATATCATTTTTTATCTTGCGCCCAATATTTTATCTCTTGAGCAGAAAATAAAATTTGCTCATACAAAGGGTAAAAAGGTGTTTATACATTTGGACCTTGCCGAGGGTATCGGAAAAGATAAAAGCGGGATTGTTTTCGCAAAAAATCTCGGGGTTGACGGAATTATAAGCACAAGGTCAAGCATTATCAAAGCTGCCCACGAGGAAGGACTTTTCGCTGTTCAGAGATTTTTCACAATGGATTCCCACTCGGTAGATGTTGCGGTTGACGGAGTTAAATCCTCAAAGGCGGATATGATTGAAATTATGCCGGGAGTTATTGCAAAAACCATAAAAAAATTGAAAGAAAGCACAGCCGTTCCCGTTATCGCAGGGGGGCTGATTGAAACTCCATCGGAGGTTGAAACCGCATTTTTAAGCGGTGCGGCCGCAATTTCCACAGGAAATAAGGATTTATGGAGGTAATGATATGAATACTATTAAATTTAATGCAAAAAAAACAAAGGTTATTGCTCATCGCGGTCTTTCGGGGCTGGAAAGAGAAAACACAAATGCGGCTTTTGTTGCGGCAGGTAACCGCGAAAGCTATTTCGGTATCGAAACAGATGTTCATGTTACAGGGGATGGCTTTTTTGCAATTCATCACGATGACTCTCTTTCACGCGTTTTCGGGAGAAATATAAATGTTGAGGAGGCAAGCTTTGCCGATATTAATGGAATAAAGGCTGCCGACAAGGATAATCTTACCCGTTCCGACCTTACGGTGCCCGAGCTTGCCGAGTATATCAGAATTTGCAAAAAATATGAAAAGGTTGCGGTTTTGGAAATCAAAAATCCAATGCTTCCCAGACAGCTTGATGAAATAATGGCGATAATTAAAACATTTGATATGTGCCGAAACACAGTTATTATTTCATTTGACTGGGGAAACTGCGAGTATGTAAAAAAGCAGTATAAAAATCAGCAGGTTCAGTTTTTGTGCACAAAATTTGATGAGGAGCTTTTAACAAAGCTTGTTGAAAACAATTTAGACCTTGATATTGCACACAGTGCGGTAACAAAAGAGGTAGTTGATAAAATACACAAAAACGGACTTAAAATCAACTGCTGGACAGTTGATGACAAGGCAAGAGCCGAAGAACTGGCGGGTTTTGGTACAGACTTTATTACAACTAACATATTAGAGGCAGAGTAATGAAAAATTTAAAAGATTTAAAGCTGTTTTTACTTGATATGGACGGTACAATCTATATTGACGATCATCTTTTTGACGGCGTTTTGGAATTTTTGGATTACATCAGGCAAATCGGCGGAAGATATATTTTTATGACCAACAATTCCTCAAAAGGTGTTGATAAATATATCGAAAAGCTTAAAAGTCTTGGAATTGAGGCGGACAAAGAGGATTTTGTTACCTCGGTTGATGCAACAATCCACTATCTTAAAAATAAAAATTACAAAAAGATTTATGCAAGCGGCACAAAATCATTTAAAGAGCAGTTAAGACAGGCAGGTATTCCTGTTACAGAGCAGGTTGAAGATGGTATTGACTGTGTTTTAACAGGCTTTAACACCGAGCTTAAATTCAAGGATTTGGAGGATATCTGCATACTTTTAAGAGATGATTTGGCTTATGTTGCCACAAATCCCGATTGGGTGTGCCCTACCTGGTACGGCTACGTGCCCGATTGCGGCTCGGTTGCCCGGATGATTTATAATGCTACCAAAAAAATGCCTTATTTTATCGGAAAGCCTCAGCCTGATATGGCAAATCTTTCAATGGAAAAGACAGGCTTTGCAAAAGAAGAAACCGCAGTAATCGGCGACAGACTTTACACCGACATCGCCTGCGGAGTAAACGCAGGTATTACATCGATTTTCGTTTTAAGCGGCGAGGGCACGGCTGATGATATCAAAACAAGCGATGCAAAACCCGATTTTGTTTTGGAAAATATAAAAGAACTTTTAACAAAGCTTAAATAAATATTGACAAATTCTGCAAAATAGGGTATTATATTCGTATAAATATAAAGGAGATGTGACATATGAAAAAGATTATCGCATTAGTACTTACATTGGTTCTTTGCACTTCAATAGCGGCATTTGCTGAACCCGTTTTTGAAGACGATATGAACGTAACAGTTGTTCTTGACGGACAGACTCTTGAGTTTGACCAGAAGCCTTTGGTTGAAAGCGGAAGAACATTGGTTCCCGTAAGAAAGATTTTTGAAACCTTGGGTGCAACAGTTGATTATGATGAAGCAACTGAAACTGTTATTTCAAGAAAAGGCGATTTGATTATCGTTATGCAGATTGACAATGATGTTATGTTCGTTAACAGCGAGCCGATTAAGTTGGATGTTCCCGCAAGAGAAGTTAATGGAAGAACATTAGTTCCTCTGCGTGCGATTTCAGATGCTATGGGAGTTGAAGTTTTGTGGAACGGCGACACTCAGACAGCAACACTTATAAGCGAATAAAAAAAACGACGGTGTAAGAGGTGTACTCTTAAGGACAGTGATA
>CAZBJD010000097.1:0-5897 GCA_964492155.1 uncultured Eubacteriales bacterium | reverse complement strand
GATGCTTTCTTTGAGCTTTCAAGAATGGAAGGTATTATTCCCGCAATCGAAAGCTCACACGCAGTTGCCTACGGTATGAAACTTGCAAAGCAAATGGGAAAAGGCTCAATTCTCATCAACCTTTCGGGCAGAGGCGATAAGGATATGGACTACATTATTGAAAAGTATGGCATAAGATAAATCGGCAACAAAAAAGCCGCATCAGAATTAATCTGATACGGCTTTTTTGTTTCTGCATAAAGGTTTTACCGCTGAAATGATATTGTTACGGCTGTACCTTTCCCATCTGTGCTTTTAAGAGAAATTTCTGCATTATGGTATGCAGCACCGTGTTTTACGATTGCAAGGCCAAGACCTGTGCCTCCCACAAGCTTTGAGTGGCTTTTATCCACACGATAAAAGCGTTCAAACACCCGGCTTTGTTCTCCGAGCGGAATACCTATACCTGTATCCCGTACAGTAATATTAACTTTGTCGTCTGTTGTATTTATAATTATATCAACAATACCGTTATCTTTATTATATTTAACGGCATTATCACAAAGATTATAAATCATTTCTTCAATGATTTTCTTTATTCCGGGTACATAAGCGGTATTTCCTATAACATTTAATGTAACATTGCGTTTTTCCGCAACAAATTTCAGTCTTTCGGCAATTTCTTCCGAAAGTCCGTACAAATCAATCATTTCCTTTTCAGCAGGGTCTTTTGCCTCGTCAAGTTCCGATATTTTCATAATATCGCTTACAAGTGTAATAAGCCTTTGTGCTTCATCGTAAATTGATGCAGAAAAATCTTTAACGGTTTCATCTGGCATACCGCCCGATTTCATTATTTCTGCAAACCCCGAAATCGACGTAAGCGGCGTTTTTAACTCGTGAGATACATTTGATGTAAACTCTTGTCTTAACTGCTCACGCTTCACGCTTTCGGTGATATCAATGATTACAATAACTGCACCGATAATTTTATCGTTTTCATAAACGGGATTTGCAATTAAATTATATATATTTTCATCAAGTGTTATATCATTTTCCGCACGCTTTCCCGAAAGTGCTTTTTCAACAACTTTCCTAAAACCTTTGGTGCGGTTGAATGCAAGAACACTGTTTTCCTTAATCTCCGAAATTTCAAGCAAACGAACGGCTGCCTGATTATATGAAAGAACGTTACCGTCTTTATCAATCACCAGAAGTCCTTCATTCATATTTTCAGTTATCAGCTTAAATTCTTCCCGCTTTTGTTCGGCATCTTTAATTTGTCTGTCTATTATCTTTTTCTGCACAGATATTTTTTTCAGAAGCGGTGCAAGCTCATCGTATGTTTCATTCGATGCAGGGTTTTCCAAATCAAGTGCATTAATTGGCTTAACAATCATCTCAGATACTCTGCCTGACAAAAAAAGTGAAACAACAAGTGCAAGCAAAACTATAATAACAAGCGGCTGAAGCAACCCAAGCAGAATTGTCAGAACAGAGTTTTGGGTAGCTGAAATGCGAAGTATTGTTCCGTTGTCAAGCTTTTCTGCATAATATAACGTCTTTTGCAGCAAGGTATTTGAATATCTTGAACTCGTTCCGCTTCCGTTTTTTAAAGCCTCCCTGATTTCCTTGCGGCTTGCGTGATTTTCAAGTGCAGCTGCATCTGCAGCAGTATCTGCAAGCACAGTTCCGTCTGCAGAAACCAAAGTTATCCTTTTATCGGTCTTTTTGAAATTTTCCAGATAAGAAATCCCTTCGGTTTTTATGGCATATGATATGTAACTCGCTTCATTTTGAAGTTCAGTAAATATTTGTGCTTCAAAATAATCGAAAAGCACTCCGAAAATCAAGCAACAACACACTAATAAAACAAGCATCGAGGTAATAAAGTTTGAACGAAATATTTTTTTAAACATCTTTACTCCTCCAGAAGCTTATAGCCTATATTTTTAACCGTTTGTATATATCCTCCGGCAGTTTTGAGCTTCACGCGGAGTTTTCTTATATGCACATCAAGAGTTCTTGATTCGTCATAAAATTCTCCCCACACACGTGTAAGCAAAGTATCTCTTGTAACAACATTGCCTTCCGCTTCAATCAATGCCATCAGCAAAGAATATTCCTTGTATGAAAGGGAAACCCCGCTGCCGTCAACTTCAATTATATGCTTTTGGGGATTAACATACAGGCTGCCTATTCTGTAATCTTGTGATTTATTTGTTTTTTCATACCGTCTTAAAACTGCACGTACGCGGCTAGCGAGCTCTGTCATACCAAATGGCTTTGTAATATAATCGTCTGCTCCCATATCAAGCCCGGTTACCTTATCAAATTCGCTGTCTTTTGCAGTAATCATAATAACAGGGATATTTTTGGTTTTTTCATCCGATTGCAGTTTTTTAAGAATTGATAGTCCGTCTTCTTCGGGAAGCATTATATCAAGCAACACAAGCTGCGGTTTTTCATTATTTATTTTTCGCCAGAATTCGCCCGGCAAAGCACAACCCTTTACAACATATCCCTCTTTTTCAAGAGCGTAGCATACGAGCTTGCGTATATTGGTATCATCTTCTACAAAATAAATCAAATCGTTCACCTCCGAAATATGATTTACACCAAAAGTTTACCATAAAACATTTTTAAATTCAACAAATTGCTGCTTTCATCACTCTGTTGCATGTTTGCCCGTAATGGAATATATAACCCACCCGGCAATATTTTCAGCATGATCGCCAATACGCTCAAAATACTTTGCAATCATCAAAAGGTCGATAAGTGCTTCGGCATTAACAGCTTTTTGTTGTACGGCACCGATAAGCTCTCCCTTAACCTTGTCAAACAAATCATCAACTATATCATCATGCTCAATTACTGTATATGCCAATTCAACATCTTTTTTTACAAAAGAATCAATACTGTCTGTCACCATACGGATTGTTGCTCTTGCCATATCGGCAATATGAGTTTCGCTTTCCATACCGCTGCCATAAGCGTATTCTGCAATTTCTGCAATATCAGATGCCTGGTCGCCGATACGCTCCATATCCGAAATCATTTTAAGTGCAGAAGAAATTGTCCTTAAATCACTTGCAACAGGCTGTTGTTGCATTAAAAGCTTCATACAAAGAGCCTCAATATCCCTTTCCTTTTGATCAATCTGTTTATCTGTTTCCGTTACATTTTCTTTCATTTGCACATCATTATCTATAAGCAATTTTACCGCACCGGAAATTGCTTCTTCACAAAGTGCTCCCATTGTAATCAATTCGTTATTCAATGAGTTTAACTGCTCGTCAAATCTGTTTCTCATATCATCCAAACCTTCCTGTAATATAATCTTCAGTTCTCTTATCCTTAGGTGTAGAAAACATTTTTTCTGTATCGTCAAACTCAATGATTTCTCCAAGCAGGAAAAAAGCTGTTTTATCTGCAATTCTCGCCGCCTGCTGCATATTATGCGTAACCATAACAATTGTATATTTATCTTTAAGTTCTACCGCCAAATCTTCTATTTTTGACGTAGAGATAGGGTCAAGTGCTGAAGTTGGCTCGTCCATCAAAAGTATATCCGGTCGGGTTGCCAACGCTCTTGCAATGCAAAGTCTTTGCTGCTGACCGCCACTCATTGAAAGTGCACTTTTTTTCAGTATGTCTTTACATTCGTCCCAAATAGCAGCCTGGCGGAGAGAACGCTCTACAATTTCATCAAGCTGCACTTTTGATTTAATTCCGTGAATACGCGGGCCGTATGAAATGTTGTCATAAATGCTCATTGGGAACGGGTTAGGCTTTTGAAAAACCATACCCACTTTTTTTCTCAAAATATTGACATCCATATCTTTGTAAATGTCAACTCCGTCAAGACAAATTTCTCCCTCAATTCTGCAGCCCTCAACCAAGTCATTCATACGGTTAAGGCACTTTAAAAATGTTGATTTGCCACACCCTGAAGGACCGATTAACGCCGTAATCTCATTTTCGGGAAGTTCTATGTTGATATCTTTTAATGCATGATTTGCCGTGTACCATAAATTGAGATTTTCAGCTGAAATTTTGCCCATTATTTTGCTCCTTTCTTTTTCAAAAGTTTTGCTGTCAATTTTGCACTCATATTGATTACAAAAGTAAGCACCAAAAGTATTGCTGCTATCGAAAATGCTATTTCAAATTCACCTCGTTCTTTTGCATACATATATAGTGCAACAGTAAGTGATGAGCCGGCATTTCCCGGTTTTATTGCATCTGCTATACTTAAAACTTCATTTGCCATTCCTGCTGTAAACAAAAGTGCTGCACTTTCGCCCACAATTCTTCCGATGGATAAGATGCAGCCTGTTACAATCCCGTCAATGGCTGACGGCAATACAACTGTGCGTATCATATACCATTTTCCTGCTCCAAGTGCAAGCGAGCCTTCACGATATCCATCAGGAACGGTTTTTAAGCTCTCCTGTGTTGTTCTGATTACAGTGGGAAGTGTCATAATAACTAAAGTAAGCGAGCCTGCCAAAATACTTGTGCCAAGTGAAAAAAATTGAACAAATATCAGCATACCAACCAAGCCGTAAATAATTGACGGAATACCTGCAAGAGTTTCGGTTGCAAGTTCAATTATGCGAACTTTGCTTTTGTTTTCGGCATATTCGTTTAAGTATATTGCTGCTCCGACACCGATTGGAAGAACAATAGTCAGAGTTATTAAAATAATATATACGGTGTTCAATATATTAGGAAGTATGCCGACAGTATCACGTATAAGGCTTGGTTTTGATGTTAAAAACTCAAGTGAAATATATGGTAATCCTCTGTATAATATATATCCGATAATCCCAACAAGAATAAGGCATATAATTCCCGCCGATAAATACATTAAAACATTTAATCCGGCACATTTTATTTTTCTGTTTAACGCAATTTTGTCCTGCACTTTATCCCTCCTTATCCTTTTTCACCAGTATGCTTAACACAAGATTGATTATCAGTATAAACACAAACAACACTAATGCAATAGAGAAAAGTGCTTCACGCTGCAGCCCGGACGAATATGACATTTCGCTGGCAACAGCCGTTGTCAGGAACCGAACGCTTTTGAATAACCTTGGCATATTTGCAACATTCCCCGATACCATCATAACCGCCATAGCTTCACCGATGCTCCTGCCTATACCAAGAACTACCGATGTCAGAATTCCGCTTTTTGCTGCCGGGACAATCACCTTGAACACAGTTTCTGTTTTTGTTGCGCCAAGTGCAAGCGATGCTTCTTCATACTCCTTCGGAACAGCTCTGATTGCGGTTTCTGATACAGATATCACCGATGGTAATATCATTACCGTAAGGACAATAATTGCCGAAAAAAGATTTGCTCCGTCAGGTAAATTAAAAATTTCACGTACAAAAGGTACAATTATTATCATACCAACAAGACCGTACACGACAGACGGTATTCCCGAAAGTAAGTCAACACTGCTGCGAACTGCTTTTGCTATTTTCTCATTTGCTATTTTTGCAACGAATATTGCACACATAAGACCAAGCGGCACACCGATTATTATTGCGCCGAGTGTTCCATACACCGATGTTAAAATAAAAGGTAAAATGCCGTAAGACGGAGTAGAGGCAGTAGATGCCCACTCCGTCCCGAATAAAAAGTCTGTAATACCGATTTTGCCAATGGCAGGCATACCTGATGTTAAAAGAAATCCGGTAATGAGAATGACAAAAGCAACAGCTAAAAATCCGCAAAGTGTGAAGATAATATTCATCGATTTTTCAATAAAGTTTGCTGCTTTTTTAATTCTGTTCACGCTCTTATCTCCTTATCTTGCTACGGGTACTGCTCCTGCTTTTTCAATCAGTTCGTCTGCTGCTCCGCTTGTTGCAAAGTCAAAGAATGCTTTTGCAGTTTCAGTCAG
>CAZBJD010000096.1:0-5899 GCA_964492155.1 uncultured Eubacteriales bacterium | reverse complement strand
GGCGTTGTTTAATTGTTCTATTGATGAGTTGTTGGGAAATGAGAGAGTGGGGTGAGAATGTGGGAAAACCATATTATGAAAAATTTCCTTGGTGGGCGTGGGTTCCGCAAACCGTTATCAGTTTGTGTGCAATTGTTATTGCTTTATGTATGCTAAAATAGCAACAACCAAAGCAGCTGTTGCAATTAAGTTGCTTACAATTAAATATTATCCCATACATAGATGACAGTCGCACTTTTGCCCGTGGAGGAAGTTGGAAGTATCCCCGGGCGACACCCAAAACCAAGATGAAATGATTGTTTGTTACTTTTTTTGACTCCCTTTTAATGTATTTAAAACTTATGGTGCGGCTGCCTTTTATGTGTGGGATAAAAGTTAAAGGAATACCGGCAAGAAACCGCAAAAAATTGTTAGCACAGCGGTGTTTTTTGCGGAAGAGGAAAAGGCGAGCGAAAAAATGAGCAACGGAACATTTTACATTGAGAGTATAAAAGCAATGCCTTTGACGCATAGGACAATCTTTTGCAAAAATACAATTATTGTGAGGTGATTTTAATGGAAGAAAAAAAGAGAGACTGCGAGATTTACGGGTATACGGAAAAAGAGTATATCTTATCTGATGGGAGCAAGTGCTATGTCAGAACACCGAATTATCCGCCTGAAAGGGTGAAGAAATGTTTTGATAACTTCTTTCAGACAGTTGTTAATTATGTTGTTCAGAACGAAGCAAAAAAGCTTAATAATACATAGAAAGGAGTGATAAGAGTGGACAAGCTATTTGTTATGCTGATTTATTGCACAGCATTTTTAAGTTTTGCAATAATCGGCTGCATTATAGAAAAAATAATAAATATAAAGGAGAGAAAGAAAAATGAAAACAGTGGACAAGTTGTTAGGAATTTTGGAAGAAGGGGGAAAGGTGATAGCAGGGACCATAAAGAGAGATATTCAAAAAGACAAAGTTACATCGCTTGACGAAAGACTTGTAAATTACTATTTTATGCGTGGTGTTGCGGTTCTACCTGCTCCGGGTTCGCAGCTTTGGTATCTTGATAAAGATGGTGAGGGAAAATACTCAGATGTGAGTTCGGCTAAATTTGTTGCATTGGGAAGAGATTGTGTTGTGATGGCACAGGTTGAGCCTGAGAAGCTTATTAAGGAGTGCGAAAAATATATCAACTGTCAGAGTCCGGTTTTTGTTTTACCTGTTGGTGATGTATTTGAGACAGAGAAGGAAGCGGCCGAAGAACTGGCAAGGAGGCAAAAGGAATATGGCGATTGATGAAAACTTAAAGCTTGAGGACGGAATAATTAAGCTTATTACTGACCATAAGGTTAAGACATTTTACGGAGAGTACAAGAGTTTGAAAGAGTGCCTTGAGCTTGGTAAGAATTTAAGTGAGATGCCAACGGGAACTGTGATTGTGATACACGAAGAAGCATTAAGGGGCAATGTTTACAGATATGGAAATCACGGTGCGGTTTGGGAGCATATTGGAACTACTGTAGGATTTGCGTGAGGATGGTGATTGATTTGGAATTTACAGAAATGATATTCAGGCTTTGGGGGTGCTGCGTGGTTACAAGCATATGTGTTTCGGCTGCGACTGTTCTTGGAATTGCTCTGACAGTCGGAAATGTTAAGGAAAAGAAAAAAGCCCACCTTGGCACAGGTGAGCCTGGCGATGTGAAAAACACATCATCCAATTTGCATAATTAGTTTAACATAAGATTTAAAATTTGTCAAATAGAAGGAGTAAAACTATGAATTATTTAAGCATTAACAATCAAAGGATTGACCTGACAGAAGAACAGGTTAAGGCAATTCAGTCGGCGTTCGGAGCGGAAGTGGGTATCAGATTATCCGAATTTGCACCGGGGGAAACATTTAAGCTTGAAACGTTTGAGTTCTTTGTATTGGAGCATTTGTGTGATGAAACAGCGGTACTGATGAAAGATTTATTATACACTTCAGAAAAGTTTGGTGACAACAACAATTACGAAGGCTCATATGTTGATGAATTGTGTTCAGAGTTCGGTTGCAAGATTGAAAAGATTGTTGGAGAAGATAATCTTGTGCCGCATGAGGTAGATTTGACTTCTGATGATGGATTGAAAGACTATGGAGTAATTAAAAGAAAAATGTCGTTAATTACTGCAAATGATTACCGCCGATGGGTTTATGTTATTGACAAGCATAAGCTTGATAAATGGTGGTGGCTTGCTACTGCTTATAGTACACCAACTCACGATGATGACGATTGGGTTAAGTGCGTTTCGCCCGTTGGCATTATCAACGGCAGTAACTACTTCAACGATCGCGGCGTTCGCCCGTTTTGTATCTTAAAATCTAATATCTTTGTATCTAAATAATCAGGAGGAAATGAAAATGAAATTATCAGAAATTAAAATAGGTGAAACTTTTAATGTGGCAGGCATTGAGTTTATCAAGATGAAGGAAAGCAGTGAAGGGACTGTGGTTGTTGCCAAAGATTGTGTTTTTGATTCTACATATGGCAATAACAATAATTTTTCAGAAAGTAAAATTTTGAAAAAGCTTACTGAAAAGATATTGCCTAAAATTGAAAAGGCAATTGGTGCAGAAAATGTTCTTGAATTTAAAACTGACCTTACAAGTCTTGACGGGTTAAAGACTTATGGAAGTATGACAAGCAAAATAAGTATTCCAACATTTGATTTTTACAGGGATAATGTAAAAATATTTGATATGCACAAGCTCGACAAGTGGTGGTGGCTTGCAACACCTGATACAACACCGGAACATATAAATGACAGATGGTGCATTTGCGTTTCGCCCTTTGGCGATATCTTCAACTATATCTACTTCAACTATTTCGGCGTTCGCCCGGTTTTGGTCTTTGTATCGGATATCTTAGTATCTTGTGAGGGGTAAAAATTATGAGCGATACTGATTTGAAGGTTGTTATAAAAGCTAAAGAGCTTATGAAGCATACATATGTTCTTACAAGCAATCTGAACAGGTATCCTAAAAAGTACAGACATTCTTTGGTGGACAGGCTGCAGCTTAAAAGCATGGACATATACGAAAATCTTATGGAAGCAAACAGAATAAGCAATGTTACAGATAAGAAATTGCGTTGTGAAACAATTACCAGGGCAATAACTTTATGTGATGAGCTTCTTACATATATTGAGCTTTCAATGGAGCTTAGTATCCTTAATACAAAGTCTGCAGAGTATTGGTCAAAAATGGTCTCTGATGTGAAGTATATGTCTATCGCATGGAGAACTAAGGAGAAAAAATAATTTCATAGGTTGTGCGTTGTATTTTTCATTTGCGTTTCGCCCGATGGCAATATCAACAACAATAACTACAACAACAATAACGGCGTTCGCCCGTACTGGTGGATAGTCAGACAGAGTAGGCAATAAGCCGAAATCAGAACACCACACCAAAAGAATGCACAACCTTTCCGTATGGATAAACAAAAAGGAGCTGTGTTGTATGACCGATTTTGAAAAAGTTACAAATTTTGGGAATATGTATAAGGCGTACAGAAAATCAAAATGCGGTAAAGGCTTTAAGAAAAGCTCGGCAAAGTTTAATATTATGGCTTTAGATGGTGTAAATGCTCTTATAGGGCAGTTAAAGGATAAGACCTACAAGATATCTGAATACACGGAATTTAAAGTTTACGAGCCGAAAGAACGCATTATCAAAACGACCTCTTTTAAAGATAAGGTTGTGCAACACAGCTTATGTGATAATGTGATTTTACCGAAACTTGCAAATGTGTTTATATATGATAACTGCGCCGGGCAGATAGGAAAAGGTACATCCTTTGGTCGGGACAGGTTATCAGAGCAGATGCAGTTGTTTTATAAAAAGCATGGCATTAACGGATATATTTTAAAATGTGATGTAACCAAGTTTTTCTACAGTATTTCTCACGAACAGTTAAAGGATATTGTCAATTATTACTTTTCCTATGATGAAGATGTTCGTAATCTTTGCAATTTGTTTATTGACAGTACAGATGGCAAAGGTATACCTTTGGGAAACCAAATCAATCAGGGGTTTGCACTTCTTTATTTAGACGGTATGGACAAGCTTATAAAGGGTGAACTTGGGATTGAGTATTACGGTAGATTTATGGATGATTTCTGGCTTATTCATCAGAGTAAGGAATATTTAAAGCATTGCCTTGAAGTTATAACAGAGTTTTTGAAGACACTGGATTTAACTTTAAATGGCAAAACTCAAATAGCTCCTTTGAAAAATGGTATAAGCTATTTAGGTTTTCACTTTTATTTAACCAAAAACGGAAAAGTGATAAGGAAGCTTAAAAACCAAAACAAGCGGAATAAACAAAAGAAATACATAAAAATGGCGAAGCTAGTAGCTGAAGACAAATTGCCAATAGAAAAGTTTTATACTTCGTATAATGCGTGGAAAAATCATATTTCACAAGGAAACTGTTATAGACTTGGCAAGGATATGGACAGAAGAATAAATGATATTTTGCAAAGTGCAAAAGCAGAAGGAGAGAATTGAATGCTAAACAAAGTAATTTTAATGGGAAGGCTTACAAAAGAGCCTTTGCTTGAAGCTACGCCTTCGGGCGTATCGGTTACGAAGTTTACTTTAGCTGTTGACAGAAACTACGTAAAGCAGGGTGAGGAGAGATATGCTGACTTTATTTCCTGTGTTGCGTGGCGCGGAACTGCGGAGTTTATAAACAAGTATTTCGATAAAGGCCAGCTTATGGCACTTGTCGGCAGCATCCAGACCAGGAGCTGGGAAGATGGTGAAGGAAAGAAACATTATGCGACAGAGGTTGTTGCAGATGAAGTTTCTTTTGCAGGAGGAAAGGTTAATACACCAACCGAAGCGGAGAAAAAAGAAGACAAGCCGGACTTTGAAGAAACCGATGATGATAAGGATTTGCCCTTTTAATGGTGATATAAATGACGATTGAGGGATATTTGCAAAAATATGATGGTGAAGTGCTTACTATTGTTGCACCATTTACAAATTCACATCTTTTGCAGAAGCAAGGTATTACAGACTGCGAAATAAGACTTAATGACGGCCGAAGTATTTCGGCTGACCAGAGGAAGAAGATTTATGCGACATTTAAGGATATATCACTTTGGACAGGGCACGTTCCCGATGAAATTAAGGCTATTATGAAATATGAGTTTATATCAAAAACGGGAACAGAGTATTTTTCGCTTTCTGATGTTGATATGACTACTGCAAGAGAATTTTTAGAGTTTTTAATTGATTTCTGTCTTGAACATGATATTCCCACATCTGATAAGCTCTTAGATAGAAGTCCTGATATTGCAAGATACATATATATGTGCTTAAAGCATAAAAAGTGCTGCATTACGGGTAAAAAAGCGGAGCTGCATCACGTTGATGCGGTGGGAATGGGCAGAGACAGAAAAGATATTATTCATAAAGGTATGAGGGTGTTACCTCTTACAAGTAAGCTCCACAGAGAATCGCACGATATAGGTCAAAAAAGTTTTGCTGAAAAATATCATGTTTTTGGAATTAAGCTTGATGACGAATTGTGCAAAATCTGGAGAGTGAAACATTAACGAGAGGAGAAAGTAATGAGCAAAGAGCAAACCAGAGAGCTTGATTACTTTCCTTTTGAGACTAATTTTTTTGGAGATAAGAAGATAAAAGTACTTAAATCACGCTATGGAGCAGATGGCGTAGTAGTCTATATTTATCTTCTTACAGAAATATACAAAGATGAAGGATATTATTTAAAGGTTGACGATGATGTTAACTACATAATATCAGAGGACCTTAATATGAGTCCCGATAAAATAGGGCAGATAATGAACTTCTTGCTTGAACGGTCACTGTTTGACGATAAACTTTTCAAGTCGGACAAGG
>CAZBJD010000095.1:0-5919 GCA_964492155.1 uncultured Eubacteriales bacterium | reverse complement strand
CCAAGTGCTTCAGAAAGAGAAGGCAAATACGCGTTAAGCAGCATTTCAACTATTGTAACAAATGCTGCGATGATTGCAATGTATGCCGCAATTCTCACCTTTTGCGGAATTAATTTTCTGAGTGCCGATATAACTGCGTTTGAACAAATCAAAACCACCGTTGCAGAAAGTCCCATACCCACTGCATTTATAACAGACGTTGTTGTTGCAAGCGACGGGCACATTCCCAAAAGCAGCACTAAAACGGGATTTTCTTTAATAAAACCTTTTGTGAAATTATTCATTATTTATCCCCCCACTGCTTTGCAATTTCTATTGCCTCGTTAACTGCAACGGTTACTGCTCTTGAAGTAACTGTTGCACCTGAAATCGCAAGAATTTCAGTATCGCTTTTACTTATCTTGCTTACGCCGATTATTCCGCTCTTTCCTTCATACTGAGCTTTAAAATCATCGTTTTTGGCATTTGCGCCAAGACCCGGAGTTTCGCTCATTTCAAGAATTTCGATTTTATTGACTGTACCGTCTGATAAAATTCCGCTCATAACCTTAACGTCGCCGCCGTAACCCTTTGCGGAATTTACAACGCACACACCAACGGTTTCATCGCCTTTTTTTGCACCGTAAACCGTAACAGTTTCGGTTTCTTCCAGAATTTCATAATTATCTGCAGGTAAAACCTCAGCCAACGAATTATTTAATCTTTCCTGTGCATTTTTCTCAATAATCGGAGCTGTAAGTCCGTTGACATAGCTCATTGCAAGTGCAATTACGCAAGCAATTACCACAAGAGTAACAATCATTCTGATTGAAGAATTTTCTTTAGTCATTTGATTTTCCTCCTGTCTTTGGGTTTCCGTATATTCTGTTTTTCGTATATGTATCAATAAGCTGTGTTACGATATTCATTAAAAGTATTGAATAGCTTACACCCTCGGGAAGTGCCCCGTAAATTCTGATTACAACTGTTAGTATACCAAGTCCTACCGCATAAATTATATGACCTGTTGCAGACATCGGGCTTGTAACATAATCTGTTGCCATAAACACTGCACCAAGCATAAGTCCGCCCGATAAAATGTGGTAAAGTCCGTCAGCACCTAAAATTGTTGAAAGCAGGTACACAACAGCAACATAAATAACAGGAATTCTCCATGTAATTACTCTCCTTACAAGAAGATAAGCAAAACCTATCAAAATCGCAAGTGTGCTTACCTCACCCATACAACCGCCTATATTTCCTAAAAACATATCAAGGTATGAAAAGCTCGCAGTTCCGCCCTCTGCCAATATGCCAAGGGGAGTTGCAGTTGAAACTGCATCAACCACAGGTGACATTGTAAAGCCGGGAACTGTCCATTTTGTCATTAAAACAGGCCAGCAAAGAAGCATAAAGGCACGGCCTGCAAGTGCAGGGTTAACAAAATTGTTACCAAGTCCGCCGAAAAACATTTTAACTACTATGATAGCAAAAGCACTTCCTGCAATTCCCATCCAGTATGGTGCTGCCGCAGGCATATTAAATGCAATTAAAATACCTGTAATTACTGCCGAAAAGTCACCCACCGTGCAGGGCAGTTTAAACAGTTTTTCCCATAACCATTCAAAAAACACGCACGACAAAACGCATATCGCTGTGTGAATAAGTGCAGGCAAACCAAAGAAATATATTGCTGCCGCAAGTGCGGGCATAAGTGCGATTACGACATCCGCCATAAGCCCCCTTGTGGACCTTGCGCTTCTGATATGTGGTGCATAAGAAACAATCAAATTATTCATTTTAATACTCCATTCCCGAAATTAACTGTTTTTAACCAAAGCCTTGGCTTTTTTAATATGCTGAACCATAAATCTTCTCTGAGGACATATGTACGAGCACGAGCCGCATTCCATACAATCCATAACGTGGTATTCTTTAAGTTTTTCCACATTTTCGTTTTCTGAGAACATACTAAGAGCATTTGGCATTAATCTCATGGGACAGACATCAACACATTTTGCACACTTGATACAAGTACCTTCTGCTCTTCCGAATGTTTCAGGTTCTGAGAATGCCAACACACCCGAAACGCCCTTTATAACAGGAACATCAAGCCTGTCCTGAGGAATACCCATCATAGGGCCGCCCATAATAATCTTTTTTGGCTCTACCTTAAAGCCGCCTGCCGCTTCAAAAAGGCTTTCAAAGGTAACACCCATTCTTACCAAAAAGTTGGAAGGTCTTGCTACCGCATCACCCGAAACGGTGATATTTCTTTCAATCAAAGGAATATTCATAACAACGGCTTTTGCAACAGATGATGCAGTATCAACATTTGATACCAACACACCTACTGTCGACGGAAGTCCTCCCGAAGGAACCTGACGTCCTGCTACCGCGTTAATAATCTGCTTTTCGCTTCCCTGAGGATATTTGGTTTTCAAAACTCCGATTTGCACTTCTTCAAAATCGCTTGCAACCTTTTTAAGCAATGCTATGGCATCGGGCTTGTTATTTTCTATTGCAATAACAATTCTTTTTGCTCCCACTGCCCTTTTTATCAGAAGCGAACCTATTACAATCTGAAGCGGATTTTCAAGCATCGCCCTATGGTCAGATGTTAAATATGGCTCGCACTCAGCACCATTTAAAATAACTGTATCAATAGGATTGTCCTTCGGAGGAACAAGCTTTACATGCAAAGGGAACGCCGCACCGCCCATACCTACAATGCCTGCTTCTCTGACTTTATCCACAATTTCTTTCGGGTCAATGCTATCCACAAAGCCTTTAATATTTTCAGGACTTACATCAATATTCCAGGGTTTGATTGACGGATGAAGATTATCTTTAAAATCGTTCTGGATAACAACGCATTTTGCCTCGCCGCCACCCGGATGCGGGTACATTTTTATATCAATAACCGTGCCTGATACAGATGAATGAACCGGTGCTGAAACAAACGCCTCACTGTCACCGACCTTCTGCCCCATCAGAACCTCATCGCCAATCTGAACAATCGGCTCACAAGGTGCACCGATATGCTGGCGCATAGGGATTATAATAGTTTCTGTGGGAATATGAGGCACCACCGGAACGCTGTTGGTAAGACTTTTGCTGTCATCAGGATGTATGCCTCCCTTAAAGGTTTTCAGCTTCACACTATCACTCCGTTCTTAACTTTTGTTTTTTATATCCAAACCTATCTCATTATACATAATAAATTATATCACATTTACTTATCAATTACAACTATATTTTGAACAAAAAATAAAAGATGTACCAACATATGATACATCTTTCAAATATATTACTTAAGCGTTCTTATTGAATTTGAAATTGCAATCACCGAAACGCCTACGTCGGCAAATACCGCAGCCCACATATTGGCAATTCCGAGTGCCCCCAAAATCATTACTCCGATTTTAACCGCAAGTGCAAAAATAATGTTTACAACCACTATTTTCATAGTTTTTTCCGAAAGCTTTATGGCATCAATAATTTTTGACGGATTATCTTCCATAAGAACAACATCTGCCGCTTCCATAGCCGCATCGGAGCCTTTCATACCCATGGCAACACCGATATCTGCACGCATTAAAACGGGAGCATCGTTAATTCCGTCACCTGCGTAAAGAGTAATTCCCTCTTTCTCGATTTCATCAAGTTTCTCAAGCTTGCCTTCAGGTAAAAGATTATAATAAACCTCATCAAGACCAAGTTCTTCTGCAATACTTTCCGCAGAATTTTTTATATCGCCCGTAAGCATAACGGTTTTGTTTATTCCATGCTGTTTCAAGCCTTCTATGGTACTTTTTGCATCAGCTTTTATTACGTCGGAAATTACTATAAACCCAAGATATTTGTTATCGCAGGCAATATGCACATAAGTTCCGAACTTCTGTTGTTCAGAAATGCTTATTCCGATTTTCTGCATCAGCTTGGAATTTCCCGCATAAATCGTTTTGCCGTTTGATTCAACTTTCATTCCCATACCTGTAATTTCTTCGCTGTTTTCAATTTCGGACAAATCAGTTTCCTTACCGAAAGCTTTTTTTATAGAAATTGCTATAGGATGATTTGAATAGCTTTCTGCCTTTGCAGCACACTCCAGCAGTTCATTTTCAGTTACGCTCTCCGCACTGATTTCGGTGATTTCAAATGACCCTTCCGTAAGCGTACCTGTTTTGTCAAAAACTGCATTTTTAACCTTTGAAAGAGCTTCGATTGTGTTTCCGCCCTTAATCAGTATACCTTTTTTTGACGCACCTCCGATGCTTCCGAAAAATGCAAGAGGAACTGAAATAACCAGTGCGCAGGGGCAGGATACTACCAAAAACAAAAGTGCACGGGAAAGCCATTTAACAAAAGGCTGACCAAAAAACACAGGTACTATCGCCAAAAGTGCCGCACATACAACAACCGCAGGTGTGTAATATCTTGCAAATTTTGTTATAAATTTTTCAGATACCGCTTTTTGGCTTGCGGCAGTTTCCACAAGCTCTAAAATTTTTGAAGCAGTTGATTGTTCAAAGCTTTTTGTAACCTCAATTTTCACCGCACCGCTTAAATTAACACAACCGCTCAACACTTCATCGCCCTCCGAAACTGTTACGGGCACAGATTCTCCTGTTAAGCTTTTTGTATCAACCGATGTTTTGCCGAAGACAATTTTTCCGTCTAACGGGAATTTTTCTCCCGGCTTTACTATTAAAATATCGCCGACATTTATCTCCTCAGGATCAGTTGTTATGATTTCGCCATCCACTTCTTTATTTGCATAATCGGGCCTTAAATCCATAAGCTCGGTTACCGATTTTCTTGATTTACGCACGGCATATTTTTCAAAAATGTCACCTATTCCATAAAATAGCATTACCGCTACTGCCTCGGTGTATTCTTTCAGGCAAAATGCACCGACGGATGCTATCAACATAAGAAAATTCTCGTCTAAAAAGTTTCCCGTAAAAATATTCTTTATCGCTTTAACCAAAACAGGAAATCCGATAATCAAATATGCCGCCAAATACAAAAGAAAGCTTATGTATTTGATTTCCGGCAATACCATTGCAAAAATCCAGACCACAGTTCCCGCCGCAAGTCTTGCGATACTTTTTCTATTCATAAAGTCACACCCTTATAACACAATCAGGTTCAATTTTTTTGCAAACCTTTACAATTTCTTTTAAAGTTTCTTCGTAATTTTCCTCTTTAAAATCAACCGTCATACTCTGAAGCATAAAGCTTACGGCTGCATCATTAACACCGCTTAGCTTTTTAATTTCATTTTCAATTTTGGCTGCACAATGTGCACAATCCAAATCAACCATCTTAAATTTTTTAATCATTGTAAATCTCTCCTTTTGGTTCTAAGATATGTTCCATACCTTGACTGAAAATATTATAAATATGCTTGTCGCAAAGCGAGTAAAACACAGTTTTTCCGTCTTTTCTGAATTTGACAAGCTTATTTTGCTTTAACACCTTAAGCTGATGAGATACTGCCGACTGAGTCATATTTAAAAGCTGTGCAATGTCGCAAACGCACATTTCAGACTCAAACAAAACATTCAATATTTTAATTCTTGTTGAATCGCCGAAAACCTTAAAAAGCTCCGACAAATCATACAATACCTCGTCACAAGGCATTTTTTCTTTCACCTTATCAACAATTTCGGGGTGAACGTGCATAAATTCACAGCATTTAATTTCCTCAGACATTTCTGTACCTCCTTTGAATATATGAACGATTGTTCATATATAATTATATTCATATTTTATGATTTGTCAACCCCTTTCGGCAAAAAATAATACAATAAAATGTATTTTGTTAAAAACAGTATTTTAAAAGGCAGAAACGAAATTAATCGTTTCTGCCTTTTTCATATAATCTTTAGTGATATTCTGTACTTCGCACAGAGTGATATTTTATTCGCCCAT
>CAZBJD010000094.1:0-6216 GCA_964492155.1 uncultured Eubacteriales bacterium | reverse complement strand
CCAGATGCTTGCTGAAAAATTCGGTATGGAATATGTGGATTCTGACGGGTCTAAGAAAAATCCTTATATTATTCACAGAACTTCAATCGGTTGCTATGAAAGAACATTGGCACTTTTGATTGAAAAATACGCAGGTGCATTCCCTGCATGGCTTGCACCTGTTCAGGTTAAGCTTATCCCGATTTCAGAAAAACAGGCGGATTATATTGCCGATGTTAAAGATAAGCTTGTAAAAGCAGGCTTTAGAGTTGAAGCTGACTACAGAAACGAAAAGATGGGTTACAAAATCCGTCAGGCACAGCTTGAAAAAATTCCTTATATGCTTATTGCGGGCGACAAGGAAATCGAAGACGGCAAGATTGCAGTTCGTTCAAGAGAAGGCGGCGACCTTGGTACAATGACTGTTGAGGAGTTTATTGCAAAGCTCACGCTTGAGACAACAATTGAAGATTTCAAGCCGTCTGAAATGTAATTAAATAAAATATGAAAAGTCGATAATTTTTTTACTAAAGTTATTGACTTTTTTTTATGCGTATGATACAATGAAAACGATTTCAGGAAAGGAGAAGTTATTATGGCAGTTAGTAATACAGAAAAAAGCCTTGATTTCAACGTTGAAGCAGAAGCTAAGGCGGTTGATACAAGCAAAAAAGTAAGAATTGGTATTGTTGGTACAGGTTGGATTGCAGAATCTCATATTAATTATTACAAGAAGTTTGCAGATGTGGAAATTGTTGCAGGTGCAGACCTTGTTCCGGGAAAAGCTGAAGCTTTCTTTAAAAAATTCGGCATCGAAGGTGCTAAATGCTACGGAAGCCACAAAGAAATGCTTGCTGATAAAGACTTGAAGCTTGATGGTGTTAGTGTTTGTACATACAATATGACACACGCAGAATGTACAATCGATTGCCTTGATGCAGGCATTAACGTACTTCTTGAAAAACCTATGTGTGTTACTTTAGAAGAAGGTATCGAAATCTTAAAGGCTGAAAAGAGAAGCGGTAAAATCTTAACAATCGGCTTCCAGCCAAGATTTGATCCTAATATGAAAATGGTCAAAGAAGTTGTTCAGTCAGGTGTATTGGGTAAAATTTATTACATCCAGACAGGCGGCGGAAGAAGAAGAGGTATTCCCACACCATATGGCACAACATTTATCGAAAAAGAAACAGGCGGTATCGGTGCTTTAGGTGATATCGGATGCTATTCGCTTGATATGCTCCTGAACGCTATCGGATATCCGAAGCCTCTCACAGTTACAGGTATCACAACAAACTATTTTGGTACAGATCCTAACTATATCGGCTACAAAAAGTCTGATGGCTGGAGACACGAATATGCTGAAAAATTCGGCGTAGACGATTTTGCAGCAGGTTTTGTTCGTCTTGAAGGTGATATTACACTTGACTTCAGAATTGGTTGGGCAGAGAATATCGACTATCCCTGTGATGCTATAATCCTTGGTACAAAGGGCGGTCTCAGAATTCCTGCTACAGATTGCTGGAATGGTTCAATCGGCGGACCTCTTACAGTTTATTCAGAAGTTGGCGGCGAACAGGTAGAAACTAAGATTCCTATGAAAGAAAGCAATGTTTCATGCTTTGAGTTGAAACTCAGAAGCTTTGTTGATGCAATCAAGACAGGCTCAACAACAGGTTTGGTTCCTGCAAGCGAAATTATTTACAATCAGGCTATCTTGTCAGGTATCAAAAAGTCAGCTGACGTTGGAAGAGAAATCGAAATCGAGATCCCTGAAATATAATTTTAAGAAGCTTAAAACCCCCGATTGCAATCGGGGGTTTTAAATTTTACGCCTAAAGGCTACAGATTAAAAAACCAGAGGGAGATTAATATCCCCTCCGGTTTTCTTTTATTGATTTAAAGAAATTAAGCGTAAGCGGTATTGCTAAAGCTATTGTTAAAACATCGCCGATTGGTTGTGCAAGCTGAATTCCCCTTATTCCAAAGAAGTGAGAAAGTATCAACACAAGCGGAATAAGAGTAAGACCCTGCCTTGAAGCGGCAAGAAGCGATGCACTTCCGGCTCTGCCTACTGATTGCAGCATCATATTTGATATCACAATCCACGAGTTTAAGGGGAAGGTTATTGCCTGAAAAATCAACGCAGGAGCCCCCACTGCAACAACCTCCATATCATCTCTGAAGATGTGAATAAGCTGAGGGGCGAAAAATACCATTGCCAGTGCGAGAACAACTAAAAATGCAAAAGAGTATTTTACGCAGAACCAAAATCCATCTTTAACTCTGCCGTACAGCTTTGCACCGTAGTTAAATCCGCAAATAGGCTGAAAGCCTTGTCCGAAGCCAATCATTGCAGAGTTGGCAAACATTATAATTCTGTTTACGATGGACATACCCGCAATTGCACTGTCGCCAAAAGGACCTGCAGCAAAATTAAGAACAATTGTTCCGATGCTGGAAAGACCCTGACGGCAAAGTGACGGAAATCCGCCGCGTACAATTTCTTTTAAGTATTTAGCTGTCGGTTTAAAGCATTTTATATCAATTTTAAGATTTGAGCCCTTCGATGTAAGAAACAAAAGTATTAAGAAACTTACTGTCTGGCTCAAAATTGTTGCCAGTGCCGCCCCCGAAACACCCATTTTGAATACGAAAATGAAAAGCGGGTCAAGAGCAATATTCAAAAGTCCGCCTGTTACAATTCCAACCATTCCGTAAAGGGCACTTCCCTGAAACCTTAACTGATTGTTAAGCACAAAAGAGCATGCCATTATGGGAAAGCCTATTAAAATATAAACCATATAATCTCTTGCGTACGGGTAAATGGTATCGGTAGAGCCTAAGAAGTAGGCAAGGGGTTTAATGAAAAGCAATCCAAGAACACTAAGTATTGTGCAGGTGATAAGGCAAAGGAAAAATCCGTTTGATGCCATAATTTTTGCGTCTTTAAAATCTTCTTCGCCAAGCTTTCGTGATATATAGTTTCCCGAGCCGTGACCGAAGAAAAAGCCGATGGCTTGAATTACAGCCATAAGAGAAAAGACAACACCTACGGCAGCAGTTGCCGAGGTGTTTATTTTTCCGACGAAAAATGTATCTGCCATATTATAAAATGCAGTAATAAGCATACTGAAAATTGTGGGGGCAGAAAGCTCCAGCATCAGTTTCGGAATTGGTGCTGTTGTCATATGGACAAATTTTTCGTGTTGTGTCATTTAAATCAAACCTCCATAATAACGGGCAGTATCATGGGACTTCTTTTTGTTTCTACATAAAGATACTGACTTAAAGTGTTCTTTACTGCAGTTTTTATGGAGTTCCAGTCGTGGTTGTTTTTTGATGTGCAATTTAAGATGGCATCGCGTGCTTTGAGACGTGCCTGCTCCATTAAATCTTCGGATTCTCTTACATATACAAAGCCTCTTGAAATAATATCGGGACCTGAAACGATTTCGTTTGTGGCAGAATCTATTCCAACCACAACGACAATCAGGCCGTCTTCCGAAAGAAGCTTTCTGTCGCGGATTACAATGTTTCCTACATCGCCAACACCCGAGCCGTCCACGAATACTCTGCCTGCAGGAACGCTGCCTGTGATTTTGGCAGAGCTGTTGTCAAGCTCCAGAACCTGACCGATTTTCATAATAAATGTATGGTCTTCCGCCATTCCGATTTTATGAGCAAGCTGAGCGTGCTGCATTAAGTGACGGTATTCACCGTGAACAGGGACAAAATATCTGGGTTTTGTTACAGAAAGTATAATTTTGAGTTCTTCCTGACAGGCGTGACCCGACACGTGAATATCTGCGATGGATTTGTAAATAACTTCCGCACCATGCTTGAAAAGTTCGTCAATAACTTTAGCAACAAGTTTTTCGTTGCCGGGGATAGGACTTGCAGATATAATTACAAGGTCGCCCTTTTTGATTTCGATTTTTTTATGGTCTAAAGTTGCAATTCTCGAAAGTGCTGCCATAGGCTCGCCCTGGCTGCCTGTTGTTACAATAACAAGCTGGTTATCAGGGTATTTATTGATATCGGAAATATCAATTAAAACGCCTTTGGGAACTTTTAAATATCCAAGCTCGTAAGCAGCAGTAACAACGCTTTCCATACTTCTGCCCGAAACTGCAACTTTCCTTTTGTGCTTTGCGGCACAGGTTATTATCTGCTGAACTCTGTGAACGTTTGATGCAAAGGTAGCCACAATAATTCTTGAATCGCAGTTTGAAAAAAGGTCCTCAAAGGTTTCGCCGACCTTTCTTTCGGACATGGAATATCCGGGACGTTCAACATTTGTGCTGTCAGACAAAAGTGCCAGAACACCTTTTTTGCCAAGCTCACCGAAACGGGCAAGGTCAAGTATTTCACCATCGATAGGTGTAGAATCAATCTTGAAGTCGCCGGTGTGAATGATAATGCCTGCCGGTGTGTGAAGAGCAATGGCAACAGAGTCTGCGATGCTGTGATTTGTACGGATAAACTCAACGCCGAATGAGCCAAGCTTGATTTTTTCGCCCGCTTTTACGGCAGTTAATTTTGCGGTAGACGCAAGGCCGTGCTCTTTTAATTTTTTCTCTAAAATTCCAAGTGTTAATCTGGTTCCGTATATGGGAACATTGATTTCTTTCAGTAAATAAGGAATTGCACCGATATGGTCTTCATGACCGTGAGTCAAAACCAAACCCTTGATTTTTTCACGGTTTTTGTGAAGATAGGTCATATCGGGAATAACCAAGTCAATTCCGAATAAGTCATCATCGGGGAAAGCTACACCGCAGTCTAAAATAAGGATTTCGTCCTTGAATTCAAAAAGGGTAAGATTTTTTCCGATTTCTTCGAGTCCCCCAAGGGGGATAATTTTAATTTTGCTTCTTTTTGCCACAATATTCCTCCGTTTCGTCAAAAACAAGCCTTCCTTTAATTAAAGGGGGGCTAAAACTATGTAGTAATTTTAAAATCATAAGTAAACCGTAAAGTTGTTAAAAAGCACAATGTTTCCGACCGATATGCTTTTTGACTTTCGATTTTTTTTAAAATTCCGAACAAATCAATAATATAAGTATAACACAAATGGGAAAATTATGCAATACGGCTTTAGTAAAATATTTCCCTGAAATGATTATAATATTCGCAAAATTTTCACAATTAATTCATATGAAGTACAATTTTTTACGCTATAATCACAATTGTTGAAAGAATAGGCGGTTAATACAACCCCATTCTTTAATTTCATAACACTCCCTTTTAAGAAAAACAAAGTGCCGGCTGAAAGCCGGCGTTTTGTTTTTAACACAAAATCCTCAAAAATACTTGATTTTTTCAAAATTTTGTTATAGAATAGTATGTTGAATAACGATATATGTTTTTCATGAAAGGAAGTTTTTAATATGAATTATCACAGCACCAGAAATAAGGAAATTTCATGCACGGCTGGTCAGGCTATCATTAAAGGCCTTTCGCCCGACGGCGGGCTTTTTGTGCCCGATTCAATTCCGGAACTTTCAAGTGACGAAATTTCAAAGATGGCGCAAATGACATATAAAGAAAGAGCATATCTTGTTCTTTCAAAATTCCTTACTGATTTTTCAGAGGGAGATTTGAGAAATTGTATCAAAAATGCTTATACAAAGCAGAAATTCGGTACAGATTCAATTGCACCTTCATACAGATTAAGAAAAGGGGAATATATTTTAGAGTTATGGCATGGTCCTACATGTGCGTTTAAGGATATGGCTCTGCAGATACTTCCTCATCTTCTGGTTACTTCAATCAAAAAAGAAGGTGTTAATAAGGAAGTTGTTATTTTGGTTGCAACTTCAGGCGATACGGGAAAGGCGGCACTCGAGGGCTTTGCGGATGTTGACGGCACGAGAATCAGCGTGTTCTATCCCAATGACGGTGTTTCAAAGACTCAGAAACTGCAGATGGTTACACAGTCAGGAAACAATGTAAATGTTGCTGCTGTAAACGGTAACTTTGATGATGCTCAGACAGGTGTTAAAACTATTTTCACTGACAAAGAGTTTGAAACCCTGGCCAACGCACATAATTTTATGCTTTCTTCGGCAAACTCAATCAACTGGGGCAGACTCGTGCCTCAGATAGTTTACTACTTCTCTGCATATTGCGATTTGCTTAAAAACGGAACAATCAAAAACGGCGAAAAAATTAACATAACCGTTCCCACCGGAAACTTCGGCAATATTCTTGCGGCTTATTATGCAAAGCTTA
>CAZBJD010000093.1:0-6330 GCA_964492155.1 uncultured Eubacteriales bacterium | reverse complement strand
GAGATTGATTGAAAATCTCGTATTCCCAAATCTTGTGCATAAAGATTTTTCAAACGATTTTGTGACAGGCAAGGGTGACAGAATTCAGGTTAGAAAGCCTGTTGTTTTAACTGCTGAGGAATTTGACGAATCGGTTGGTACAAGCGTTCAGGACATTAACGAATCTTCTGTTGAGGTTGCTCTTGATAAATTGGCAACGGTTGATACAGAGTTTTCTGCAATTGCTGCGGCAACTTCCATTGATGATATCAACAGAATTTTCATTGAGCCTGCAGCGGCAGCTCTTGCACAGAAAATTAATGCAGACGGTCTTGAACTTTACAAGGATATTCCTTATATTACAGGCACTGCAGGTGTTACTCCGTCATCTCTGGAGGATATCGCAAATGTGAGAAAGGTACTTAATCAGAAAAATGTGCCTGTTACTCCAAGAGTTGCGGTTTGGGATACAGAGGCAGATACTGCATTTACTACTGTTGATGCAATTGTTCACGCTGACAAGTCAGGCAGAACAAAGGCACTTCGTGACGGCTCAATCGGCAAAATTTTCGGCCTTGAAAACTATATGTCACAGGCTGTCAAAAAGCATGAAAGTCAGGCAACAGGCACTGCTGTTAAGGTTAACGGTGCTGTTGATGAGGGTGCAACCGTTCTTTCTATTGACGGCTCGGCTCTTACAGGTAAGCTTGTTAAAGGCGATGTGCTTGTAATTGACGGCAAAAGCTACACTGTTACAAAAGATACCGACGCTGCGGCATCAAATGCAATTAAAGATATTTCAGTTTATCCTGCACTTCCTGCAATCAAGGATAATACTGATGTAACTTTAGTCGGCAGCCATACTGCAAATCTTGCCTTTAATCCTATGGCGTTTGCTTTTGTTACCCGTCCTCTTTCAGCTCCGTCAGGTGTTGAAAGCTATGTTACAAGTTACAACGGAATTACTCTTCGTGTTGTTAAAGGATACGATATGAAGCACAAAAAGGAAATGCTTTCCATGGATGTGCTTTACGGCTACAAGACTATGTATCCTGAGCTTGCAACAAGAGTTTTGGGTTAATGTTATGAGTAAAGTCGGATTTGATTATTATCAGAACGTCTTTCTGGGAAGTGAAATAACTTCCCGGAAAGAGTTTGATAAGCTTGAAATCAGGGCACTTGCATATATTGACAAAATCACTTTCGGCAGAATTACGGAGATGAGCGAGAGTATTAAATGTGCGGTCTGCAGTGTATGCGAGGCACTTAACAGAAGAATTGAGGCATATGGAATTAAACAGGAGCAAAACGACGGGTATTCTGTTACATACAAAGATGCCGAAATCTCTGAATTTGATGATTTGTATATGTCGGCAAGCGTGTTCTTGCCGTCGGAACTGCTTTATAAAGGCATATAGTCTTTGTAATGAAAAATGAATAATTAATAATGAATAATTGCGGTTAAAATCGCTATGCAAGTTATTTAAATGAAAATGCACAGCATTTTTTCCAAAATTATTCATTATTCACTATTCACTGTTAATTTGAGCGACGAAAGGAGCGATAATATGATATGCTGCGATAAGTGTATTACGGTGTTTTCGTTTAACGGGAGGACTTACGAAAGATATTTTTATGAAGGTGTGAGTGTTTTCGGTTTTGACGGAGTAAGCATTACAAACTCCGGGTTTGAGGAAAGCAACGGATTTAAAATAAGAATTCCTACAGAAGAAGCGTTGCCTGTTAAACCCGGGGACAGAATTGTTTTTGGCAATGCCGATGCGTTGGAACCGCAAAATGCATATACCGTGACGGAGGTTTACGATAACCGACGCGGAAGCAGCAGGCTTTGGCATTATCTTGTGAAAGCGTTGTAGGAACGGTGCCTGCGTACCGTCTTGCAAATGAATAATGAGTTTTCGCGTTTGTCGGAAAGTATGGACTCTGACGTAATTATTCATTATTCATAAAAAAGGAGGGATAATTTTGATTGAAAAAATTCAGGAATTTTTGCTCGGGTTCGGGCATTTTAATATAGATTATTTATCGGGCAGAGTTAATGGTATGAGTGTATATCAGGATAGCTTTTTGACTTCCGTAAATCCGTATGCGGGCGGCGGAGGACTTTACAGATATTCTTTTTTTGTGGAGCTTACCAGCCCTTATACGGCGGATTTGAATGCAGACAGTCACTTGATTGTTGATGAATTTATTGATTTTATTGAAAAAAAGAATTCAAAAAGGCAGCTGCCGATTTTGGGCGACGGCTTGTTTGCACAATCTGTAAGGGTTACGGAGAATATGGGCAGGCTTAAGGCAACGCCCAACAAGGCAGACTTTAAATTAAGGCTTGAGCTTTTATATACGAAGCAGGGATAGCCGTCAGCGGAGAAGGCGGAATGCGGAGCAATACACTTCATTTGGGAGAAAGATGTGAGCGGATGCGGCAATCTGCTTCTGCAAGCTGACTGTATAAAAGAAAGGAGTGGATATTTTGGATTTGATTGTTTTAAGTGAAAGCTTCGGGGCTTTTATGAATGTTTCGGGGAGCTTTTTAAAGCTGGAAGGGTTTTCAAAGCTTGATTTCAACACAGGGGGAGAAAGCTACACAAGAAAATATTTTTCAGGCGATGCAATAAGCGTTGATATTGCAGATACCGCGGCTGAAATTTCGTACACCTTCGACAGAATGAAAAATAATAAGGTACATGATGAGATTGCTCTGATTTCAGATTTGGGCAAATCCGGAAAAAGCTGCATAAAAGAAATTGTTCTGGTGGATTTTTCAAAGGAAAATGAGGGGAATTTTGAGGCAGTAAAGCAATGCTTTGCAATAAAATGTGCGGATAAACGTCCCGAAAACGGGTTTCTGGATTACTCGGGCAAGATGCTTGCAACGGGAGAAAAGTCGCTTGGATATGTAACTTTAAATGATGATAACAGTCTTCAATTCACTGAAAAAAGGAGGGGTGTTCTGTGCGACTCAAATTCGTAAGCAACGAAAAGAAACTTGAAATGGACGGCTGCGGCGAACTTGACGCATCGGTTATTTCGATTTCGGGGCTTGGCATACCTGACAAGAAATATAATACTGTAAAATATGTGGATTTGCCCGGGCAGATTACCCTGTCGGAAAGTGTTTTGCCAAGAGAAATTGCAATAACGGGAGATATTTGCACAAAAGGTGCCATGCCTCTTTCAAAATATCACATATTTTTTTCAGATGGCGGCACAATGTATATTTTTAATTCCTCGGGCAGAAAGAAAATCGATTATAAGGTAAGTTCCTTTGACACAGGCGAGAAAAAGGGGGATTTTGTGCCGTTTGTGCTTAAAATTATTTGCGATTACCCTTATTTTTCAGACTCTGTAAATTCTGAAACCGGTATTTACAGGAGAATTGACAAAATTTCGGGAGATTTTTCTCTTCCTGCGGTATTTACCGAAAGACTTACTGAAGCGGACATTATAAATTCAGGTCAGACGGCATCTGAACCCATTATTAAAGTTGAGTGTACCAAGCAGGGCGTATATTCGGGAGGGATAACTTTATACAACAGTAAAAATAACAGAAGTTTAACTCTTGGCATCAACCTTTTGCTCGGAGAAATTATTACCCTTGATGTGAAAAACAGAGAGATTTCAAGCAATTTAAGAGCAAACTGTTTCGGGGTGCTGTCAGACAGCTCGGTTTTGTCGGAATTTGTGATTGAAAAGGGGATTAATAATATTTCTCTTACAAATAAAAACAACGGGGAAACGGTTAAGGCAAGCATTTATTTCGATAATTTGTATATGGAGGCGGTGTAAATGCAGGAAATTAAAATTTATGATTTCGACTTTAACCTTCTTGCGTCGGAATTTAAGTGCGTATCTTTTGACTGGGATATAAGATACAATTCGGTGGGCAACTTTGAAGGCGTTTTTACTCTTGAGTCCAAAATTTATGACTGTTGTGCCGATAAGGATTTTTTAGTGTGTGTTCAGGGAGAAAATCAGGGAATTATCACGTCGGTGAGAATAGAAAAGGACAGAATTATTTTAAGCGGGAAGAGTATGAATTACATTCTTGAAAAAAGAGTGTGTCTGCCATTTTCCACAAAAGATGAGGGAACAGAAAAAACTGCTGCTGAAATGGTATGCGAGATTGTAAAAAAGCATTGCGGAGATTTTATGGAGATAAAAACACCGCCTGTGCTCACAGAGGTCAACCACTACACAAGAGTTGAGGCAAAGTCTGTTGAAGAAATTATTTCGGATATTTTATCGGGTGCAAATGCAGGGCATTTTGTGAATTTTGATATAGAAAATAAAAAGTGGGTGTTCGGCATAAGGCTCCCGAATGAAACAAACTTTGTTTTATCCCAGCCTGACAAGACGCTTTCGGAATGTGATTACGTGAGGTATTTGTCAGATTATGCCACAAGCGGAATTTATGCACAAAAGCCTTATTATATGGGACTTTGGTATGCAAACACTAACACGCCCTATTTATCTGACGGCGACACTTCAAATTTTGCAAAGGTTTATAAGGTGGCAGCGGAGGGAGTTGCTTTCAGCGACAGATATTATGAGGGCAATTATATTGTGTGCAAGCGTGATGACGGTGTCTGGGAGCAGGCGGAAAGCTACGGATATTTTTGGCATTCGGTTTGCCCAAAATCGGCAGAGGGTGCTAAAAAATGGGAAAGCGTTTTAGCCTGCGATGATATTTCAGAAGCCACGGAAATGACCCTTTTAAATGATATTAACGAAAATGTGGTTGCTATAGTTCAGGGGGTTAATCAGACGGATTTGAAAATCGGCGATGTGGTTAAAATTCAGCTGGGAAGCGGCGATAATTTAAGAGTTTTTTCAAAGCAGATTAAAAGAATTGCCTATCATTATGAGTGGGGCAATTGCTTTGTAAGACCAACATTTTATAAAATGAAGGAGAGAGAAGATGAGTAATTACAAATATAGTTTTTTTGACAATCAGCTTATCGGAGTTGACCAGTTAAACGAGATTACTTCCCGTCTTGTGTCGGGGGGAGTGTCGGCGGTCTACAGCGGAGTTGATTTTAATGTTTCTGACATAAATAATTCAAACAAGGCGATACTTACAGGCGGCGTGGTACCTGAAAGTGATTTGAATTTAAAGGTAACTTCAATGGGAAGCGGGAACTATTTAATTAATCCCGGACTTTGCTTTTTTAACAACGGCACTACTATGGAAGTGCTGTCGGGCGGTGAGAAAATTTTGGTTTCGTCGGGCACAAAAAGATATATATATCTGGTATCCGATGCAAATCAGATGAAGTGTTATGTTGAAATTTCGGGAAGCGTTAAAACAAGCGGCGAGTTTGTGCTTCTTGCAATTGTAAATACTGACGGCAGCATTACCGATAAACGCACTTACGCCAAAGGAAAACTGCCCGGATATTATGCATCATCGGAAGGAATGAGCATAAATATTTCTCAAACTTACGAGCCTTTGGGTATCACTCCCGGGACAAGTTTCGAGATTGCAGTCGGCGAGGGTAATTTTACACATCTTTGTATTGTGGGCACCGGTGCACTTTTTTATTGTGAGTTTGAAAACGGCGTTGCAGTAAATCCGTTTGGCAGAGCAACACAACAGACGTCGAGCAGTAGGTTTTACCTTTTTTATGAGTATAACGGAGTGGGTTCAGTTGAATGTGATGCAAACATCAGGCTTTCAGACGGTAAGCTGATTATTACGCCGCTTACCGGGGCAGTAAACAAAACGGCAACCGTTTGGTATCATTTGTGGTAAGGAGGGCATATAAATGAAGAGAAAAATTATCCCAAGGCAAGAGTTTGTCACATATGCGTCATTTCCGCTTGTTGCGGGAGATGTAAGAGCATATGAAATTCAGCTTGATCTCGGAGAAGATATATCGGGGGCTGAATTTAAAATTACTGCAATCCGTTCTGACGGTACGGTTGTTGAGGATATAGGTTCGGTGTCCGGGGGTATTGCAAGCTATACTGTGGCAGGCAGTATGTATTCAGTTCCCGGTGAGCTGACGGTAAGGCTTTCTGTAATACATAATTCAAGTGTATTAACTGACCGTGAGATTATTTTTGAAGTTTTGGAGAATGTGTCGGGAACAGATACAGCTTATACAACCGTTAACATTAACGACAGCGTTATCTTAAGAATTTCCGCTTTGGAGGATAAACTTTCAGGTAAGGTGGATAGAATTTCAGGCAAAGGTCTTTCTTCAAATGACTTTACTGATGAATACAAGGCAGTATTAGAGGGACTTGATGACAATATTAGCCAAAAGCTTGGCAGTTTGGACGAACATATCGGAAATGTGAGCAATCCTCATAAGGTGACTGCGG
>CAZBJD010000092.1:0-6388 GCA_964492155.1 uncultured Eubacteriales bacterium | reverse complement strand
TGAAGCAAATACGGCAAATGCCGAATTTTCTTAAATAAGCATGCGGTCTTCCGCAAATCTTACATCTTGTGTAAGCTCTTGTTGCATACTTCGGAGTTCTCTGCTGTTTTATAATCATTGCCTTCTTAGCCAAGATAAGTTACCTCCTTAATTGTGTGAATACGGAGCACCCATAAGAGTGAGCAGCTCTCTAGCTTCTTCATCAGTTTTAGCGGTAGTAACAAAAATAATGTCCATACCTCTGATTTTATCAATTTTATCGTACTCGATTTCAGGGAAAATCAACTGTTCTTTGAGACCGAAAGCATAATTTCCTCTGCCGTCAAAGGAATCGGGATTAATACCTCTGAAGTCTCTAACACGCGGCAACGCGATATTGAACAATCTGTCCATAAATTCGTACATTTTGTCTTTTCTTAATGTAACCTTGCAGCCAAGGTTCATACCCTCTCTGATTTTAAAGTTAGCAACTGATTTTCTAGCTTTTGTAATGAGAGGCTTCTGACCTGTAATGATAGCCAGGTCATTTGCAGCAGCTTCCAATGCTTTAGCATTTTCTTTTGCTTCTGCAACACCCATGTTGATTACGATTTTTTCGATCTTCGGAATCTGCATAGGGCTCTTATAACCAAACTTGCTCATGAGAGCAGGTGCAACTTCATTAACATACTTTTCGTAAAGTCGGGTCATTTAAAATTCCTCCTTCCTTTGATTAATCTGCGAATAATTCATTGCACTTTTTGCAGTAACGAACGATTGAACCATCATCCATAACCTTACGGCCGATTCTGGTAGCTTCGTTGCACTTTGAGCAAACGTGCATCAATTTACAAGCATTGATTGCGATTTCCTGTTTGATAATACCGCCTTCTTCGCCCTGTCTTCTGGGTTTTGAATGCTTTGTAGCAACGTTAACACCTTCAACAATAGCTTTTGAAGTCTTTGGAAATACAGCAAGTACTTTACCTTTCTTGCCTTTGTCTTTGCCGGAAAGTACAACTACTGTATCACCCTTTTTAATATGCATTTTACTCATGGTTGTACCTCCTTCTTATAATACCTCGGGAGCTAAAGACAATATTTTCATATATTCTTTATCTCTCAATTCTCTTGCAACAGGTCCAAAGATACGAGTACCTCTGGGGTTTTTATCTTCTCTGATAATAACTGCTGCGTTTTCATCAAATTTTATATATGAACCATCAGCTCTTTTCAAGCCTTTAACAGTTCTAACAATAACAGCTTTAACTACTTCGCCTTTTTTAACAACTCCGCCCGGTGTTGCTTTCTTAACAGAAGCAACCACAACGTCGCCAACATTGGCATAACGTCTTCTTGTACCGCCGAGTACACGAATGCACATAAGTTCTTTTGCACCGGTGTTGTCTGCTACCTTCAACAATGACTGTTGCTGTACCATGGCAAAATCTCCTTTCCGCTCTTTAGATTACTGAGCTTTTTCTACGATTTCTACAAGACGCCATCTCTTATCCTTTGAAAGAGGTCTTGTTTCCATAACCTTAACTCTATCGCCTACTGCACAAACATTCTGTTCGTCGTGAGCTTTTAATTTATAGGTCTTTTTAACGATTTTTCCGTACAAAGGATGTTTAACACTATCAACGATGGCAACAACGATTGTTTTGTCCATCTTATTGCTAACAACCTTTCCAACTCTTGTCTTTCTGTATCCGCGTTCTGACAAGTCGGCTCCTCCTTTCCGATATATAACAAGGAATATTACTGAGCTTCTTTAAGCTCAATTTCTCTCATAACAGTTTTAACTCTAGCGATTGACTTCTTAACCTCAACAAGCTGCATGGGGTTATCCAACTGACTTGTAGCGTGCTGAAATCTTAAATTAAAAAGTTCAGCCTTGAGGTCAGCAAGCTTCTGCACTAATTCTTCATAAGATAAATCTCTTATTTCATTAACCTTCATTAAGCTTCACCTTCCGTTTCTGTATCAGCCTTAGCAACTATTTTACATTTGATAGGCAACTTGTGAATAGCAAGACGGAGAGCTTCTCTTGCGATCTCCTCGGAAATACCCCCGATTTCGAACATTACTCTGCCGGGTTTAACAACTGCAACCCAGTATTCAGGAGAACCTTTACCGCTACCCATACGTGTTTCAGCCGGTTTTTCTGTAACAGGCTTATCCGGGAAAATCTTAATCCAAACTTTACCGCCTCTTTTTGTGTATCTTGTCATAGCGATACGGGCAGCTTCAATCTGGTTGCTTGTGATCCAACCGGGCTCTACAGCCTGAATACCAAAATCACCGTAGCTTACTTTGTTACCTCTTGTAGCTTTACCGGTCATACGACCTCTCATAACTCTTCTGTATTTAACTCTTTTAGGCAATAACATTATTTATTCTCTCCCTTCTTCTTACCGGTTCCAGGAAGAACTTCGCCTTTGTAAATCCAAACTTTAACACCGATTTTACCGAATGTTGTATCAGCTTCTGCAAAACCGTAGTCAATATCAGCTCTGATTGTCTGAAGCGGAATTGTGCCTTCATGATACTGTTCGGTACGAGCGATTTCAGCACCGCCCAAACGACCTGAGCAAGCAGCTTTAATACCCATTGCACCTGCTTTTGTTGTTCTTCCCATAGCCTGCTTCATAGCACGTCTGAAAGAAACACGCTTTACGAGCTGTGCAGCGATGTTTTCAGCAACAAGCTGTGCACAAACGTCAGGCTGTTTGATTTCAATAATGTTAATTGAAACATTTTTGCCTGTCATCTTAACGATTGCCTGCTTTGTCTTTTCTATACCTTCACCTTTTTTGCCGATGATAAACGCAGGTTTAGCTGCATAAATGTTGATTTTAAGTCTGTTTGACGGCTTTTCAATCTCGATTTTAGCAACACCGGCATCAAAGTGAGTCTTTTTAAGATATTTTCTCACATTATAATCTTCGACTAAGCTATCACCGAAGTTTTTTGAATCAGCATACCATTTGGAGTCCCAATCTTTGATAACGCCGACTCTGAGTCCGTGTGGATGTACCTTCTGACCCATTTTATTACCTCCTTACAAGATTATTGTCTTTCTTTAAGAACAATTGTAATATGACTAGTTCTTTTTCTGATTCTGAACGCTCTACCCTGAGCTCTTGGCATGATTCTCTTAAGGATCGGGCCGGGGTTAGCGTATACTTCTGCAACATACAACTTTTCAGCGTCCATATTGTGGTTGTTGGTTGCATTTGCAATAGCTGAATTCAACAGCTTTATAAGATATTCTGATGCAGCTTTCGGTGTATTGTTGATAATACCGATTGCTTCAGCAACAGACTTGTTCCTGATTAAATCAATCACGATTTTCACTTTACGTGGTGAAATACGTGCATAACGAAGGACTGCTCTTGCTTCCATGTTATGCCCTCCTCTCTTACGTTACTAAATTATTTAACTCCGGATGTTTTTGCTCCGGCATGTCCCTTATAAGTTCTTGTGGGAGCAAATTCACCTAATTTATGACCAACCATGTCCTCAGTAACATATACCGGAACATGCTTTCTTCCGTCATGAACAGCGATTGTATGACCAATCATATCAGGGAAGATTGTTGAGCTTCTTGACCAGGTCTTTAAAACTCTTTTTTCGCCTGCTTCGTTCATTTCAACAATTCTTTTCAGGAGCTTTTCGTTCACGAAAGGGCCTTTTTTAACTGATCTACCCATGTTTTACCTCCATATCCTATGATATTATTTACCGTTACGTCTTCTAACAATAAACATATCTGATTTCTTGTTTTTCTTTCTTGTCTTAAGACCGAGTGCAGGTTTACCCCAAGGAGTAACAGGACTCGGACGGCCGATAGGTGATTTACCTTCACCACCACCGTGCGGATGGTCATTCGGGTTCATAACAACACCACGAACTGTAGGTCTGAAGCCCATATGTCTTTTTCTTCCGGCTTTACCGATAGAAATGTTTTCGTGATCCTGATTACCAACTTCACCGATTGTAGCCTTACATTTAATGCTTACCATTCTAACTTCGCCTGAGGGAAGTCTAACCTGAGCGTAAGCACCTTCTTTAGCCATAAGCTGTGCTGAGTTACCGGCTGATCTAACGAGCTGAGCACCTCTGCCCGGCATAAGCTCGATGTTGTGGATTAAAGTACCAACAGGGATATCTTTAATAAACAATGCGTTACCGGGCTTAATGTCAGCGCCTTCGCCTGAAATAACTTTGTAACCAACTTTAAGTCCCTGCGGTGCAATGATGTAACTTCTTTCGCCGTCAGCATATTCGATGAGAGCGATGTTAGCGCTTCTGTTCGGATCGTACTCGATTGCGATTACGTTAGCTTCAATACCGTCTTTATTTCTCTTAAAGTCAATAATTCTGTACTTTCTCTTAACACCGCCGCCTCTGTGACGAACAGTTATTCTACCGTATGAGTTTCTTCCGGCTTTTTCCTTGATTGTTTCAACCAAATTTCTTTCAGGAGACTTTTTGGTAATTTCCTCAAATGTTGAAACGGTCATATTTCTTCTTGCCGGAGTAGTAGGGTTATATTTTTTTATAGCCATTTAATTTCAACTCCTTCATTTCAATTCATTCAATTAAGCCATTCCGTCAAAAAATTCAATTGCTTTGCTATCGGGTTTCAATGTAACAATTGCTTTTTTCCAGTCATGTCTTTTGCCAACATGAACACCCATTCTCTTGGTTTTGCCCAAGTAGTTCATTGTGTTAACTTTTGCAACCTGTACTTTAAAAACCTGTTCAACAGCGATTTTAATATCTACTTTTGTTGCATTAGCAGCAACTTCAAAGGTGTACTTTTTGTTTGCTATATCTTCCATTGAGTTTTCTGATATGATAGGTCTTCTTAAAATATCATGATACATCATATAGCATACACCTCCTCTAATTTCTTAACAGCATCCTGTGAAATAACAAGGCTGTCATATTTCAAAAGTTCGTAAACATTGAGCTCACCAACGTAAGATGCTTTAACACCTTCGATGTTTCTTGCTGATTTGTATACATTTTCGTTAACTTCGCTTGTAACGATAAGAGCCTTAGCCGCTCCAACGTTTCCAAGGAGGTCAACAACCTTCTTTGTTTTAATTTCGTCAAGTGCTAATGTATCGATAACAAAAATCTTACTGTCAGCAACCTTTGAAGATAAAGCAGATCTTAAAGCAACGAGTTTCATCTTCTTGTTAATTGAATATCTGTAATCTCTGGGCTTCGGACCTAAAGCGATACCGCCGTGAATCCACTGAGGTGAACGGATAGAACCCTGTCTTGCTCTGCCTGTTCCCTTCTGGCGCCAAGGCTTAATGCCGCCGCCTCTAACTTCTGCTCTTGTTTTTGTGCTCTGAGTACCCTGTCTCTGATTTGCAAGATAGTTTTTAACAACTTCGTGCAATACAGCGCCGTTTACTTCAGCAGCAAACAAGCTTTCGTTTAACTCGATGGTTCCGATTTCCTTACCATCCATGTTATATAAAGCCACGTTAGGCATGTGTAACTTCCTCCTTCCTTAAAAACTTACGCTTTAACCGTGTTTTTAACTATTACTAATCCGCCCTTAGGTCCCGGAATAGCACCGCGAACCAAAAGCAAGTTCTTTTCAACGTCAACATTTACAACGTCCAGATTCTGAATGGTAACTGTTTCGCAGCCCATATGACCTGCCATTTTCTTACCTTTGAATACTCTTGAAGGATCTGAACATGCACCGTTTGAACCGGCATGACGATGTACAGGACCTGTACCGTGAGTTTCTTTAAGTCTGTGAGCGTTGTAACGCTTGATAACACCGGCATATCCTTTACCTTTGCTTGTGCCTGTAACGTCGATTTTATCGCCTGTTGCAAACACATCAACCTTAATTTCATCACCGATGTTCATTGAGGCAGCATCCTCAAGTTTGAATTCTCTTAAAAATCTTTTGTAGCCAACGCCGGCTTTGTCAAAGTGACCTTTTAAAGGCTTTGAAACTTTTCTTTCTTCAATGTCTTTAAAGCCAACCTGAACAGCTTCGTATCCATCGTTGTCAGCAGTTTTCTTCTGAACTACAACGCAAGGACCGGCTTCAACTACTGTAACAGGAATAAGTTTTCCTGCTTCGTCAAAAAGCTGAGTCATACCGAGCTTTTTGCCAAGTATTGCCTTTTTCATTATTTTTTCCTCCTTATGGTTATTGGTTCGCCCGTATTGCGAACATGACCCACTACCTTACCGGTTAGATGACCTTGATTTCAACATTAATTCCGGCAGGCAAATCAAGTTTTCCTAAAGCTTCTGTTGTCTTCTGCTTAGGTGAGATCACATCAATGAGTCTTTTATGTGTTCTCATTTCAAACTGTTCTCTGGAATCTTTGTACTTATGAACAGCTCTTAAGATTGTGAT
>CAZBJD010000091.1:0-6600 GCA_964492155.1 uncultured Eubacteriales bacterium | reverse complement strand
AGCGTTAGGTTCTGCTATTGTAAAACTCCGCAACAACGGAAAGCTTTATTCAGGCAACGGAATTTCAACTGATATTGTTGCCGCAAGTATCAGAGCATACATAAACGCTCTTAATAAAATCGTATTTGAGGAGGCATAAAATGAAAATTGTATTTTCAACCAAAAATGTAAACTGTGCATCTTTCATAAATTTGTGCCGCTATGCTTACGATTACGGATTTGCCGGATTTGAAATTTATGACGCTCTTAAAGAACGCAGTCAGCATCACGACAGTATTTTACGCCGCGAACGCACAGCAGATGCAAAAAGAAAGCTCATTAACCGAAACTTGTCTGTTTCTGCACTCCGTATGCCTGATCCGATAGAAAGCGATGAAACAACGGCTGAAACAGTATTAAAATATGTAGATATGGCAGCATCTTCGGGTGTTTCATCGGTTATAGTCCGTGTTGAGGAAGAAACTCCTTTTGATGTTTTAAAAGAAAAACTTTCAGTTGCTGTTGAAAAAGCCGAAAAAAGCGACGTGGCAATTTTATTTGAAACTGTCGGCTTTCTTGCAGACACAGAAAACGTTATTAACATAATCAACTATTTTTCTTCTGCCGCAATTGGTGCTTCATGGAATGTACGCGGCACATATTTCGGTGCAGGCGAAACTGCCGAAGCAACTATAAAAACTCTTGGTGCATATATAAAATATGTACGTCTTGGAGATATGAAGGACTCAAAAACAGTTTTAATCGGCGAAGGCACCTTGCCTGTTGAGAATTTAATCAATGCTCTTTCTTCATTGAACTTTGACGGATTTATTTGTGCCGCATGGAACGAAGATATAAACGATGCAGATATTGTTCTTACTCATTTTACCAATTATATTGCTTCACTTAACCGTGAAAAAAAGAGTTTTGAACATTCGTATTATAACAGAGCAAAAACCGGTACTTTTGTTTGGAAAAAGTACGACGTTATCGATGCAACATTTTCAGATGTGCTCGATACAATGGCTGAGAAATATCCGGATCAGTATGCGTTTAAATATCCGACTCTTGACTACACAAGAACCTACGCTCAGTTCCGACGCGATGTTGACGAATGTGCTGCCGCACTTATTTCATTGGGTGTAAAAGCCGGCGACCACGTTGCAATCTGGGCAACCAATGTACCCGAATGGTTTATTACCTTCTGGGCTACAACAAAAATCGGTGCAGTTTTAGTTACTGTAAATACTGCATACAAAATCCACGAAATTGAATATCTTTTAAAGCAGTCTGATACTCATACTCTTGTAATGATTGACTACTGTAAAGATATTAATTACAAAGAAATTATACAGGAGCTTTGCCCTGAGCTTGAAAATCTCTCGCCGGGCGATCCTCTTTATTCAAAAAATCTTCCGTTTTTACGCAACGTTGTGACAGTAGGCTTTTCAATGACAGGTTGTCTTACCTGGGAACAGATGCTTTCACGTTCCGCACTTGTTCCCCGTGAAGAAGTAAGAAGACGTGCATCTTTGGTAAAGCCCGATGATGTCTGCAATATGCAGTACACCTCAGGTACAACCGGGTTCCCGAAAGGCGTTATGCTTACTCACCGCAATATTGTAAACAATGGCAAAACTATCGGTGACAGAATGGATTTGTCAACTGCAGACCGTATGATGATTCAGGTTCCGATGTTCCATTGCTTCGGCATGGTGCTTTCAATGACATCTATGATGACTCACGGCGGAACACTCTGCCCCATTCCCTATTTTTCACCGAAATCATCGCTTGCCTGCGTAAACGATGAGCGCATTACCTGCTTTAACGGTGTACCTACTATGTTTATTGCGATGTTTAACCATCCTAATTTTGCAAAAACAGACTTTTCATATATGCGTACCGGTATTATGGCAGGTGCAAACTGCCCGGCTGACTTGATGCGCCGCGCAGCAGATGAAATGAATATGCGTGAAATTATTTCTGTATATGGTCAGACAGAAGCTTCTCCCGGTTGTACCATGGGTGAAGTTAATGAAGATATTGACCATCGTGTTGAAACCGTAGGAAGTCCTTTCCCGGGTGTGGAATGTAAAGTAATTGACCCCGAAACAGGCGAAGAACTCCCCGATGGTGAGAATGGTGAATTCGTTGCGCGAGGCTTTAACATAATGAAAGGTTACTACAAAATGCCGGAAGCAACTGCACAGGCAATTGACGCTGACGGTTGGTTACATTCAGGAGATATCTGCTGCAGAACCCCCGACGGTTATTACAAAGTAACAGGAAGACTTAAAGATATGATTATCCGAGGCGGCGAAAATCTCTACCCGCGTGAAATCGAAGAATTTTATCTTACTCATCCGAAAATCCGTGATGTTCAGGTAGTTGGCGTTCCCGACGAGAAATACGGTGAAGAATGCTGTGCATGGGTTATTCTTCACAAAGGCGAAACATCAGATGAAAACGAAATGAAAGAATTCGGAAATGAGTTCATTGCCCGTCACAAGGTACCGAGATACTTCATTTTTGTAAATGAATTCCCGATGAATGCGGCAGGAAAAATTCTTAAATATAAAATGCGCGAAGAAGCTGTTGAAAAACTTGGTATCAAAAACTAATTAATATAATAAACCAATAGGAAGGAAGATAAATTATGAATATTTCAATTGAAAAAACAACTGCTCCCAAAACAATTCCTACTGAAAACTTAGGTTTTGGAAAATATTTTACAGATCATATGTTCTTAATGGATTATGACAGAGAAACAGGTTGGGAAAATGCAAGAATCGTTCCTTTTGGAAGACTTTCAATGCACCCTGCAGCTACAGTATTCCACTACGGCTCAGAAGTATTTGAAGGACTTAAGGCGTACAGACGAGAAGATGGAAAGGTTCAGCTTTTCAGACCTTATGAAAATGCAAAGAGAATTAATTCTTCTGCTGAAAGATTAAGACTCCCTTTAATTCCTGAAGATGATTTTGTTGAGGCAATCAAAGAACTGGTTAAAATTGACGAAGCTTGGGTTCCCAAAAACTTCGGCGAATCACTTTATATCAGACCCTTCTTGTTTGGTAACGACGAATCACTCGGTGTTCATTCAATCAAGAGAGCAACATTTGTTATTATTCTTTCACCAAGCGGAAGCTACTACCCGGAAGGTATTAATCCTGTTAAGATTATGATTGAAAAAGACGATGTTCGTGCAGTTAAAGGCGGAACAGGTTATACAAAATGCGGCGGTAACTATGCTGCATCAATCAGAGCGGGCGAAAATGCTGAGAAGAAGGGTTATACTCAGGTACTCTGGCTTGACGGTATTCACAGAAAGTATATCGAAGAAGTTGGTGCTATGAACGTAATGTTCAAAATTGACGGTGAAATTGTTACTCCTGAGCTTTCAGGCTCAATTCTTCCCGGTATTACAAGAAAATCTTGTATTGAAGTGTTAAAAGATGAAGGTTACAAAGTGTCTGAAAGACTTCTTTCAATAGACGAGCTTGTTGACGCTATGAAAAACGGTAAGCTTGAAGAAGCATGGGGTTGCGGCACTGCTGCAGTTGTATCTCCTATCGGAAAGCTTTACTATGATGGTAATGAATATATTGTAAACAATAACGAAATCGGCGAAGTTACTCAAAAGCTTTATGACAAGCTTACAGGCATCCAGTGGGGAAAATTAGAGGACAAATATTCATGGACAGTAGAAATCTAAGCAAGAAAAGAATTACTGTTTTTGCAGGGCATTACGGAAGCGGAAAAACCAATATTGCATTAAATTACGCAGTATGGCTCAAAAGCACAGAAGAAAACGTGTCTGTTGCCGATTTGGACATCGTAAATCCTTACTTCAGAACAAAAGACTCAGCTTCAATGCTTGAAAGTAAGAAAATCAGACTTATTTCTTCCGAATTTGCCAATTCAAATGTTGACACCCCTGCCCTGCCCGGTGAAATTTACTCAGTTTTTGCTGATAAAAACCAACACGCAGTTTTAGATGTCGGCGGTGATGACAGAGGTGCTCTGGCACTCGGAAGATATGTTCCCTTTATTCTTGAAGAAAACAATTACGAGGTGTTGTTCGTCATAAACAAGTACAGATTTTTAACCAAAGACGCAAAAAGCACCTTAGATGTTATGAAAGAAATTGAAGATGCCGCAAAAATCAGATTTACTGCTATTGTCAACAACTCAAACCTGGGAGAAGAAACCACAAAAGAAGATGTTTTATCATCGGTTTCCTACGCAAAAGAAGTATCGGCACTTTCAGGTCTTGATATTAAAATGACAACTGTGAAATCAGGTCTTTATGACTCATTAAAAGATGAAATTGAAAACTTACAGCCGCTTGACTTATTTGTCAGACAGTCATGGCTGAGAGAGGAGCAAAAATAATGGCAAAAGTTACATTTGACGAGAATTTGTGTAAAGGTTGCGGACTTTGCGTTACCGCATGTCCTAAAAAAATCGTTGCACTTAAAAGCACTTTGAACGCTAAGGGTTATCATCCTGCAGGCGTTGAGAAACAGGAGGACTGCATCGGTTGTGCATTCTGCGCTACTATGTGTCCTGACTGTGTAATTACAGTGGAAAGATAAGGAGGCAGATTAGAATGAGTGAAAAAGTTTTAATGAAAGGTAACGAAGCTTTGGCTGAAGCTGCCATTATGGCAGGCTGTAAGCATTACCTTGGTTACCCCATTACACCGCAGACAGAAATTGCGGCATATATGTCGAAAAGACTTCCCAAGATTGACGGCGGAGTATTTTTGCAGGCAGAAAGTGAAATTGCAGCCATCAATATGGTTATCGGTGTTGCGTCAACAGGCAAACGTGTTATGACATCATCATCAAGCCCCGGAATTTCATTAAAGAGCGAAGGTATTTCATACTTAGCAGGTTGTGACCTCCCTGCTTTGATTGTTAACGTTCAGCGCGGCGGTCCCGGTCTCGGCGGTATTCAGCCTTCACAGTCAGATTATTTCCAGGCAACCCGCGGCTTGGGTCACGGTGACTTTCATTTGATGGTTTTGGCTCCTGCATCTGTTCAGGAAATGGTTAACTTAACCTTCAAAGGCTTTGATTTAGCTGAAAAATACAGAGTTCCTGCTATGATTTTATCTGATGGTACTATGGGTCAGATGATGGAGCCTGTATCATTAGACGCCGGTGTTATCAACGAATATGACAAATCATGGGCACTTACAGGCACACAGGGTAAGAGAAAGCCGAATATCGTTAACTCTCTCTACTTAAAACCTGAAGAACTTGAAGTTAAGAACTTTGAAAGATATGAAAGATATGCGGCAATCGAAAAGAACGAAGTTATGTATGAAGAATACAAAATGGACGATGCCGAAATCTGTATTGTAGCTTTCGGTGTTGCTGCAAGAGTTTCGCAGAATGCTATTGATATTGCAAGAGAAAAAGGTATTAAGGTTGGTATGATAAGACCTATTACTCTCTGGCCTTTCCCGAAGGATGCTTTAAACAAAGCAGCTGACAAAGTCAAAACCTTTATTTCGGTTGAGCTTAATATGGGTCAGATGATTGAAGATATAGAGCTTGCTACAAAATGCAGAAGAGAAGTTTTACTCTGCAACCGCACAGGCGGTATGATTCCCACAACAGAGAATGTATTAGCAAAAATTGACGAGGCTGTTAAATTAGGAGGTGCAAGATAATGGCAGTAGTATTTGAAAAACCAAAAGCTCTCACAGACGCAGTACTTCATTATTGCCCCGGTTGTACTCATGGTATTATTCACAGACTTGTTGCAGAAGCAATGGATGAACTTGATATAACAGGCAGAACTATCGGTGTTGCTCCTGTTGGTTGTTCCGTAATGGCTTATAACTACTTTAACTGTGACGTGGTTCAGGCTGCTCACGGAAGAGCTCCCGCTGTTGCAACAGGTGTTAAACGTGCAGACCCCAATAATATCGTATTTACCTATCAGGGCGACGGTGACCTTGCTGCAATCGGTACAGCTGAAACTGTTCACTCGGCTGCACGCGGTGAAAACATCACGGTTATCTTTGTTAACAACGCAATTTATGGTATGACAGGCGGTCAGATGGCTCCTACCACCCTCCCAGGTCAGGTTACTCAGACATCACCTTACGGCAGAGATGTTGAAACAGTAGGATATCCGGTTAAAGTATGTGAAATGCTTTCAAATATTGACGGTGCATCTTACTTAGAGCGTGTTGCAGTAAACAATGTCAAAAACATTAAGGCTGCAAAGGCTGCTATCAAAAAAGCTTTTCAAAATCAGGTTGAAGGCAAAGGCTTTTCTTTGATTGAAGTTTTGTCTACTTGTCCTACAAACTGGGGTATGACACCTGAAAACGCACTCAGCTGGCTTGAAGAAAATATGATTCCTTATTATCCGCTCGGCGTATATAAGGACAAATTTGCGAAATAAGGAGGAAAAGTGAATGAATAAACAAGTTTTAATTGCAGGCTTCGGCGGTCAGGGAATTTTATTCTCGGGTAAATTTCTTGCATACGAAGGCTTAATCGACGACAAAGAGGTTTCATGGCTTCCTTCTTACGGTCCTGAAATGAGAGGCGGAACTGCAAACTGCAGCATTATCATCAGCGATACCAAAATCGGTTC
>CAZBJD010000090.1:0-6664 GCA_964492155.1 uncultured Eubacteriales bacterium | reverse complement strand
GTTGCAAAATATTTCTACGAAGCACTTATGAAGAGTGATTCAGACCTTAAATTTTATACGAAATAATGTTGATACAAAACATAATTCGTGGTACAATTATTTTATTATAATATGAGGTGAATTTATGAAAAAGATTTTATCATTGGTTTTGGCGGCAGGTATGCTTTTATCAGCAATGTCGGTTTTCGCGGCAGATGCTTCAATGGACTCAACAAGTGTTTCAGGCATTGAAGTCAGCAAACATGGAGAAACAGATGTTGTTTATATCAAAGGTCAACTTGCTACCAAAAACCTTTCAACAGACCCACAGACTATTACTGTGCTAATTCAAAACGGTGATGGTTCAACAATTTATTACATTGAAGAATTAACAACTGCAGGCTTTGGCGAATACGAGGCTAAATTTGTATGCGATGTACCGGAGAACGCTGTAATTAAAATCAAACATGAAGGCTCAGATGTTACTGATTCTTTGACAGTTGCAACAATCAACGGAAAATCTAACATTATGAAAGCAAGTATCTATCTTCTTAACGAAAGAGGAAGCTTGTTCAGCAAAGAAGCAAGAAACGAATTTGAAATACACGATGATTTCGTAACAGAAACAACGGGTGAACACAGAACATATCAGTCAATGTATCAAGATGAGTTCCAAGAAGGTGCAAGTGCTGCTCAGGCGTATATTAAGGTTGAAAACGCATATGGTATTTCAGAAGAACTTACACCAATCATCGCTTTTTATGGCGAAAACAACAAGCTTATCGAAACAAGAATTTTTGATGTTGAAGAATTTAATTTTGCAGATGTAGAAAAAACAATTTGCACAGACACTATTGACTTGCCTGAAGGTACTTTAAGAGTTAAGGCTTTTGCGTGGGATAAAGATACACTTGTTCCTTTTGGTGATTCCAATGAGGGCACACTTGACCCTATTCAGGTAATTTTGGTTGGTTCATCAGCTGCTCAGACATGGATGGGAACAACCACAGGTGCATACCCTGGTGAAGGTTATGGTCTTTTACTTGGAGATTTCTTTAATACCGACTATGTTACATACTACAACAAAGCGGTTTCAGGTGCAAGTGCACCATCATTCTTCCTTGGTAAAATAGGTAACTGGAACAGTGAAGAAACACGCCAAGCTGATGGCGTAATTGATATCGTTAAAGCAGGCAATGCACAAGGTAAAAAATCTTATGTAATTGTCGAGCTTGGCGGTAACGACCTTAAGGGTACATATTATCCCGGATGGACCGAAGATAATACCAATGGTGGAACGTATAACGAAGAAAACTACAAAGCATATCTTATGAGAATGTATAACGAAGTTGCAGCACTTGGCGGTCAGGTTATTTTCTCAAATTCATCAGGTCCTATCAATGGTACATTGTATAATGAAAATGGCGAACATTTTGACTTTGCTGCTGATGACAGAACAAAGATATATAAAGATAAAAATCAGAAGAGTTTATTTAAATGGGGCACGACCTTTGGTCAGTTTGAATTGACAGAAGAAGGTAAGATGATTATCCATCCGAATGCTTCAAGACAACAGGCTTCGGAATACAGAAAAGATTTAGCAGAACTTACAGGCACACCTTATATTGATGCCGTACCTGCGATTTATGACAACTATACATATGTGCTCAATGAAGTGTTTGATGGAAATCTTGATGATTTAAGAGGTTACTACTTAAGAGATACAAGATATATGGTAATGCCTTATGAGCCGGATGTAGAATGGTCTCCCGGTTGGGGGCTTGATCCAAGCGATGCAGTTTTAGAGTCAGGTAATACAGGAACAGATGCAGATAACTACTATCAGGACTTCTCGCACACAAACCTTCGCGGTGCTGATGCAAATGCATACTATACATACAAAGCAATTTTAGACAGCGACTGCGAACTCAAATTATATATGAGATAAAACAAAACACTTAAAAGAGGGCGTTGCCCTCTTTTTTTGATGTAAATTCTTGACATCTGTAAACGTTTCATATATAATATAATCGTATGTATATGAAGGGGGATATAATATGAAAGTATCAAAAATTTTATGTTTAGTGCTCGCTTTGAGCCTTGTTTTAAGCGTAATTTCAGTTTCAGCGGCAGAATTTACAAGCGGCAAGCATGAAGATACCTCAGTTGTTAATATCAAAGGCAGAATTGCTGCAGAAGATATTGCAGGAGATGAGGTTGTAACAGTAAGTATTATTGAGAATTTAGGTTTAGAATCAGAGCGTGTTGCACACGTTGCAGAGCTTAAAGTTGATTCAATCGGAAACTTTGCTTCAAAATTTGTTTGTGAGGCAACTGATAATTCAGTTCTTAAGGTATGCTACAATGGAGAAGTTATCAATGATAGCCTTATTGAAGCAGATATCGATGGTGTATCAAAGCTTATGAACATGGAAATCGTTATTCTGTCAGACAGAGGCGGCGCTTTTAATCAGAATGAGTGGGGCGCAATGCCGACTCTGGAAAAAGTAAATACTACAAGAGGAATTGATGCTACATATCAGTCAGCCTATACATTCCCTGAAACAACAGGCGTACAGGCTTATATAAAGGTTGAAAATACATATGGCTTAGACGAGAGCTTTACACCAATTATTGCCTGCTACGGCGAAAACAATAAGCTTTTGGGAACAAAGATTTTTGATAAAGAGACCATCAATTTTGCTGACCCTGTAAAGACAGTTCAGACAGATATTATTGACCTTCCTGATGGAACAATCCGTGCTAAAGCTTTTGCATGGGATAAAGACAATCTTATTCCTTTGGGCGACTCAAATGAGGGCGAACTTGATAAAATCAACGTAATTTTGGTTGGTGCTTCAACTGCTGCAGATTGGTCAGCTGCATACTATCCTGAAGAAGGTTTCGGCAGATTTTTAGGCGATTATTTCAACCCTGAATATGTAACTTACTACAACAAATCAGTTTCAGGTGCATCAACGGTCACATTTTTAGATGAGGACAAAGGAAGAGGCTACTGGCCAAGCGTTGTAGAATTAGTAGAGCCAGACTCAATTGTTATTATCGAGCTTGGCGGTAATGACAGAAATTCGACTTCTGAAGAGCAGTTTAAGGCAAATCTTTTAACAATGTATAACGATGTTGTAGAAAAAGGCGGAAAGGTAGTATTTGCAGGAGTTACAGCGGATGTAGGAACGATTACAAATGGTGAATTTGTGTTTGATTCTAAAAGAGCAAAAATGACACAGTATAAAAAGGAAATTGCAGAGCTTACAGGTTCAGACTTTATTACCTGCGAGCAGGATATTATTGATTTTTATAATGAGCAAATTGATGTTTTGGACAGCACAAGTAACGTAATCGGGTACTATTTCAGAGATGAAAGATATATGACAGGTCAGATGGGTGAAGAATATGCCTTTGATGATATTACTACAGATAACGTTCATATCACAGGTAACTTTGAAATTAAAACGGATTTAGGCTACGCATTGGATACAACACATAATAATCTTCGCGGTGCAGATGTTGTTGCACAGAAATTCTACGAAGCAATTGCAGAAAGCGACTCAATTCTTAAAGCGTATACAAAATAAGGGGTAAAAATATGAAAAAAACAGTAGCATTATTATTGGCGGTGGTATTAATACTTGGCTCTGTAAGCGTTTTTGCCGACACCAAAATCACAATCAAAAATGAAAGAGGAAGCTTTTATTCCGATAAAGATTGGGGCGAAATGCCTGTTAAAAACTATATTACATACGCAAGCGGCGAGCCAAGAACATATCAGTCACAGTATGTAATTGAAAAGGCAACAGAAAAGAATGCAGTGATTGAAACTGATGTTAAGAATGCAGAAAAATCCGTTCTTTTGTATTATGATAAAGACGGTAAGCTTATTGGCACAAATCAGACTGCGGACAAAAAAGTGCCACTCACCGAAGATGTTGCAGATGTAAAAGGCTTTGCATGGCAGAGCGGCAAGCTTATTGAATACGGCAACACATTCAGCGATATGCCAAAAGAAAAAATCAATGTTATTTTAGTTGGTGACTCAACTGCCTGCAACTGGCCTAACGATTATTATCCCGAAGAAGGCTACGGCAAGTTTTTAGGCGATTACTTTAATAAAGACCTTGTTAAATTCTATAACCATGCGGTATCGGGCGCAAGCACCACCAGCTTTTTAGATGACAGCCAATCCCTTGGACATTGGCCGACAACTTTGGAAAAGGTTCAGCCCGGCTCTTATGTTCTTATGGACCTTGGAATTAACGACAGAAACAAGACAAAAGGCGAAGACGGTGAATTTTCACCCGAACTTTATCAGGCGAATTTAAGAAAGATGTATGAAGATGTTAAAGCAAAAGGCGGTACAATGATATTTACTGCAGTTGCTGTTAACACTTCAGATGTTGATGCAAGCGGCAAGGTTAAAATGCAGGCAAGCAGGAGAGAAATTGCGGCATTAAAGCAGGAGCTTGCAGAAGAACTTGGTTGTGAATTTTTAGGCTGTCAGAACGATGTTGTTAAGTTTTATAACGATGAAATCAAAAGACTCGGCTCGGTTGACAATATGAGAGGCCTTTATTTCAGAATAAGAAGCTATATGATGGACGAAAATGGTCCTTTTGCTCTTACATACGAGGATACTTTGATTAAAAATAACTTTGAAGAACCAAAAACAGAGGATTTTACACACTCAACAGTATATGGAGCAGATGCTTTGGCACAGATTGTTTATCAGGCGATTATGAAAAGCAGCTCAGACTTGAAGCTTTATACCAAATAATAGTAGACAGGTTATTTGTGTTGTACTACAATGATTATAAAGTTTGAGATGCAAGGGACAAAATGTAGGGGCGATTCAAGAATCGCCCGCGGGACATTCGTGAATGTCCCCTACAAAATTTTTTGCCCCTAATTTGACAAAATCATAATATATAAAAAAGGGGAAATAGAAATGAAAAAAGTATTAAGTATTGTTTTAGTTTTTGCGATGCTTTTAAGCTTTGCAAATGTAGCTTTAGCGGCAGAGCCTGTGGCTGAAAGGCTTGACACAACAAGCATTGTAAATGTTACAGGTAAAGTTTCGGAAGGGAAGTATGTAAATCTTCTCCTTTTAGACGGCGAAGAAGTTAAGCACATTCAGGAGGTAAAACCTGAAAGCGATGGTACATATCGTGCAAAATTCAAGTATTCTGAAAGCACAGATGGTCTTACACTTCAGGTAAAACAGGGAAATGCTGATGTAACTACTTCTGTTATTGATGCTACATTGACAGAAAGCGAAGCATTTTCATATACCTTTGCTGCAACAACACTTAAAGAAATCACTTCGGCTGCTGCAAAATTTGAAAACTGGTTCAATGTTGAAGGCAAAACCTATGTTCTTATGGTTGCTTTTTACGATGCAGACGGAAAGCTTATAAGCGTTAAAACAACAGATGAAAAGACTGTAGATTTTGATGCATCTTCATCAAATCTTACACTTAATATTCCTGATGGCACCGACCAAATCAAAGCATTTATGTGGGACAGCGTTGAAAAAATGATTCCTCTTGCAAAGGAAAAAACAACAAAGCCTGCAAAAGAGTTAAATATTCTTACAATTGGTAATAGCTTTACAGAGGACCCGACTGCATACTTAAAGCCTGTTGCAACTGCAGATGGTGTTACACTTAATCTTACAAAAGCTCATCATAGTGGCTCAACAATCTGGCAGCATTGGACATATCATAATCAGAGTAAAGGTTTCTATGGCGATAAAATAGAAGGTTCAGGCGATGTGATGACTCAAACAGCTGTGGACAATACCGGTTTGTGGACATACACCCTTTTGGATTATATAGATCCTGAAGGCAAAATGAATACATCTACAACAGGTTATTATGATATCATAACAATTCAACAGGTAAGTAACTCCAGCGGTTTAATTGAATCTTACGGTTTTGACGAGTATGAATATATTACTCCTGATGTTGACTACGACAACTGTGCAGAAAATCTTGTAAAAGTGTTGAGAGAATATCAGCCAACTGCTGAAATTGTATTGCAGCAGACATGGTCTTATGAAAAAGGTTCCGGTCATGTTGCGTTTAAATACTATAATTATGACAGAGAGTATATGTTTGAGCAGATTGAAACAACAATTAACACCGCCTGCGAAAAACTTGCACAGGTTACAACAGATGCTGGCGCGTCCGTTTCACTGGATGGCAAACCACTTCGTTATATTCCGACAGGTGCTGCTTTCCAGAATGCAAGAAATGCTGAAATTTTCGGCACAAAAATTTTCGATACAACATATGTAGAAGGTGTAACAGGAGTTGATCCGGTAGTTTACACTCTTCACAGAGATGGTTACCATTCAAGCCACCTTTACGGAAGATACTTAGGTGCTCTTGTATGGTATGGAGCACTCACAGGAAATTCACCTGTAGCTACAACATATAAGCATAAATATAATGGTAACACTATTTCTGATGAAGCAGAAACAATTCTTAAAAATGCTGCACAGGATGCGTTAGACGCATACGGCAGATGGAACTAAAAAAATAGAAATTTGATTGTAGGGGCTGATGCCCTCATCAGCCCGATTTCGGGTCGATGTAGGCATCGACCCCTACATTTTTTAATTTGTAGGAAATTACAACTTTTAAGTTGTAATGACGGAAAATCATAA